>NZ_JAKRVY010000005.1 GCF_023638055.1 Natranaeroarchaeum aerophilus
CAACTTCCTAGTTCTGACGGTTCGTTCCGGTGCTGTCTAGTGATTCACCAGAGCCAAATCACCCATCGTTTATGACTACTCTTAGTACAGAGGCAGAGGAACTCCACCGGAGTCTTATTCAAGACTACGTATCTTCCATCAGAGAGAATGGAATCAATGACGCGTCCAAATACCTTGAAGAATTGAATGCGTTTCAGGAAGGCCGGATCACTGACAAAAAAGAGGTCAGAGAGTTCTTGCAAGATGCCGATTTTCCTTTAGAGATTTTTTATCGAGTGGCACCGACCATCGATCAGGACGTGATGATTGCGACGTTGAACCCAGGGATGCAGAGTACGATTGAACTTTCTACATTCACGGATGGCGAGTACCGCCGTCAGTATGAGGCAGGAGCCGATCTCTGTCATAAGGCTTCTATCGTTGCATCAAACTTGGACGGTTTCTTGACACATAATAAGAATAGTTTCGCGGAGTTAATTGAGATTCTCCGCGAGGAGCTAGATTTGATGGACGGATCCGGCCAATTGGAGGACTATTTGAACTACGGTGGAGATTCCTCGCCAGACGGTTTCTTTGATGAAGTTTGCTATACTTGGATGTACAAGTTAGCGACTCAAGATATTGGTTATATCGATGATCTCGGCGGTCCTGACTACGGGTTTGCAAGGGAACGTTTCGCGGAGGAGGTTTTCGATGTCGTTGATCCGAAAGTATTGGTCAGCGTCGGGAAGCATGGTTGGGTCACTGTTTGGGAGTATCTTGAACGTAATTACTCTGAACGTCCAGAGGACCTTATTGAAGCTTATTCGGACGAAGTTCCGGTGACGAAGAGTTTCAACTCGACGTTCAGAGAAGGTGCCTACGCAGGCCTGTTCTACGTGGAGGTCGAAGATTTGTGGGTAATTACAACATGGCACGCCAGTCACTGGATTAAGTCTGACCGGCTTCGAGAGAACGCCCGTGTGTTGAATAGCGAACTAAATCCAAGCTAATCTGTAGTCGGATACTTCATTGAATACGCAGAGCTATTAACTGGTATTCCAATGCGTTTCAGTATGAAACAGACAAATCTACCGTCCTGCAGGTGCGCTCTACATTCAGCGCAGATCTTCTATTAATTTCCAAGGTCTTCAACAGAGACAAAACATCACCTTTCTTCAATAGTGGATTACGAGACCAGTGTCATGGTAGTTGAATTACGCTATACGAAAGTAACCATTTCCAGGAAATGCAAGGTAGCTTAATAATGCTGGCCCGAAAATCCGTCTAGAAACATGGACGATGATGCGGTGAGAGAGTACACTCAGCAGACACAAGCCATAATTGATGATTCACCGCAAATGGGTGAGGCAACCACTAAGGCTGCTATTTTACGGAACTTCCTCGATCTTCTCGGATGGGAAATTCCAAAAAACACGCAGTTGGAGTACTCTGTCAAGGCCTTTGGAAGGACCTTCCGAGTGGACTATGCGCTAGTCTTGGATGGTATGCCAGTTGCGTTTCTCGAAGCAAAGGGGCTCGATACAGCACTCTCAGACGACAATAGAGAGCAGATCAAGGAGTACATGAAAAGCGAGGACGTGAATCTGGGCATTCTCACGAATGGTGAGGAGTACGAGTTCTTCCGACGCGAAGTAGTGGATTCGAGAGTGAACGTAAATAGGCTCACAAAGGCCCACGTCAAGGAGCTCCCAGAGATACTGACGATCTTGGAAGCGTTTCAGAAGGATAACATCCAGAATGAGGAGTGGGTGAATATCCTCAACAAGATACGGGAGCTGGAACGGACCCGAACAGAACTGGAGAACCGAAAAGACGAATTTGCGACTGTTCTTGCAAAGGAGTTGGCCGAGAATGTCCCCGGCGATATTACGTCTCAGGCCACGGTGCAGGCGAAAGAGATGATCGATCGACTCATCCAGGACATCAACACGGACGAGGATGATGGTGAGCAATCTCAGTCACAGGGGCCCAATAAATCGATTCAAAAGAAACCGATTGAAAAGAGCACGATAGGCTCTACGGAAAGCGCAATAACAGGAACTCTCAGCCGGAACGAGGTTGATGGTCCGAGTGATGCAGAGGTTGTTGTATTCCCAACGAAGCAGTCGGGCGTAGACTTCCTGAAGGAGAACAACGCATGGGGCTTCGTTCGAATTGGCCGAGAGCCTGACTTCGCCGCTATGTATGTCTCAGGGGATGATCAAGAAGTGAAATATATTGCGAGAGTGGCGGAAGTCGTTTCAGCACAGGATGCAGACCTCGCCCGTCCACTAGAAGCGTACTCTGAATCTGGTTCCGAAGACGCCCAGGCTGGCTTCGACCCGAACAAGAAGGTTGTGGTGTTTGAAGAGAACTCGCTGTACGAAATAGAAGACCCAATTCCATTCGAAAACAAGTGGCCGCAGTCGCTTCGATATACCACGCTGGGGGACCTTCGGAACGCGAAGAACACCGACGAACTGTTGTGAGCGTGCTCGATTGACGAAGTTTCTTATCAACGTGCAGGAGAGCTAATAGTTGCTATGGCAATACGGGGTACATCTATATGGTCGTAGACCAGATCATAGAGCCTGATTTTGAGACTCTCAAAAGTACACTTTCAGCGGCACAAGGACTGAATAAGGTACTCGTGATTTTTGCGAATTGCTCTGTCGAGTGGAGTGGAGATAGGAACGGTTCCATTGGTGTTGGACAACGAATTATCCTGTGTAAGCCTGATGGAGCTGTCTCAGTTCACCGTCCAAATTGGGCTCAAGCAATCGCCCGGCAGGGAGTAAATAGCACGCTTGAGCTGTATTCCAAGGAAGATGGTTTTCTCCTCTATGGTAGCAAATCGAAGGGTAGCAACACAATACGTATTCATCTCATGGACGTCGCACTGGCGGTGGTCTACGATGCTTCAGATGACGTTGAGCCAGTGCACAGGGAAACTGAGGATGAAATGCACAAATTCATCGAATCCAACCCGGAAGTTCTAGAAGATGGGTTACGGATACTGCATCACGAATACCCCACCGACGTGGGCAGGATAGATTTCGTGGCTGCTGACAAGGAGGGGAATCAGGTCATTATTGAGATCAAAATTCGATATGCAGAGCTCTCGGATGTTGATCAGCTACAGCGATATGTGAAACATTGTAATCGTACTAGTCAAGCATCAGTGAGGGGTATTCTGGTAGCGCCTGAGTTCGGAGAGAAAACCAAACGGGAACTCCGTGAAACTGGACTTGAAAAACGTCGAATTACAGAGTTTCAACATCAAGATCTGGGCCCTGAACAATCTTCATTGGGGAATTGGGAATGATGGTTCTGCAAAATAACTAATAGACAATGCTTTTTTGAGCCCTGTATTGCTCGCTGATGTTGGTTACCTCACTGTATTCCTCTTGAGAGGACTTATGTGTCTACTGTATAACTCTTTCCTATATGTCGGATGGGACCGAGTTAGGACCGAGGGCTTGAGTCATTCTGAAAATTCTGAGAGTATAGCCTTGTACACTTGATTTGGTGAGAACCTCGAAGAGAAATCAGCCTCAAGCCTATTTCGTTCTTCAACCCGCCAGGAATCACTGGTCTGAGTAGGGTGTTGTTTTGCTTTGATAGCTCGCTCGATGGTTGGTTTGAGCGAGATTCCATGAAGCGGCTCTGGATCAGAACATCCCACTGGCTTTCCAAACAAAACCCAGTAGACACCGTCGGTCAAAATACCCACGAGGTACTTTTGCTGGAGACCAGTTCTATATTTGGTTGAAAAATTTTCTTCCAGGTACCCGCGAATTTGCTCAACATCAGAGTTCTCCTCAAGAGTTGTCTCTTGTCCCAAGAGCGTGAGAGCCTTCGCTTCAACCAGGCAAATGAGGTCCTCATAGTCAGCCTCGACGGCGTAATCTGGTTCCTTTCGATTGGTGGTGGCAAGTTCACTCGGGCGTGCTCGAATGTTCTCATAACCGAGGGCCTCCAGACAAGGTTCAATGAGGAATTCTTCAGTGAATCGCTCTGGTCGCTGTCCAACAACATTCCCACCAAGACGTGCACTTGAGGTTAAAATTGTCTGCAATTCACTGAGCTCATTCCGGTCCTGAAACTCCTCGACAAAGCGTTGGATCTTCGGGAGTGTTCGCTGTGCAGCGAACTGATCTGCGTTCAGAACCGACCCATGGTGCCAGCTGTCTTCAGTCACTGAGTACGGCTACTCACTAGCAACTGTTAGCTTTAGTTGTTTTACTATCCGACACATTGTAGGAGTCCTGCTGGTGGTCACATCCACGTATGGTCTAAGAGCTCTTTCGAGTTCCATGCTACATTACGCAAAAATGATCACAGCTGTTTTGATTTAACCCGCTATTTGCCGGGGTTACGGAAGCCCGGAAATGCGAATATTACCAGTACAGCAGATTATCATCCGACAACAACTTTATCACTCATTTTGATAGTGATGGTGTCACCTCCATTGTGACATGTTATTTCCTAATCAAATAAGGGATATGACTCAGTCCACTTCACACAGTACAACCTGCGCGTATGGAATTCACTCAAATATCATAGCGACCCTATAGAACCAACGGTTATCAGCAATAACAATCTCTATTCGACTCCTGGCTGTACGGATTCACGAGATGTTCCACGCGGGTTGAGTTATTATCTATCACAGTGCCCTCAATACGTCGAACAACAACTGGCTATCCCTTTCGTCACAGGTCCTAAAATCAAGAGCGTAATAGTCAGAGGGTCAACTTGAACTGTTTCTCCCTTCTGGGAGCATTGTAACACTCAGAACACTTCTAAATAGTTCTCCACAACGTCACGTTCTTCTTCAGTCAGGCTAAAAAGATCATATACAGCCGCATCGATGTCGGCTTCCAGTTCGTCAATGTCTATCTTCTCAACTGATTGCTTGTCTGCTTCCAGAGCACCAAGCAATTGCTCAACCCCCTTTTGAGCTTCTGGAATCGAGATTGTGACATTTTCCCCTTTCTTATATCTGCGACCATTAACCGCTTCATAGACGTATTCTGCACGAAGTTTGTTTTCTTCAGTGCCCCCTGCGTCGATTACTGGGTGAGAGATCTCGTCAGTGTTGCCTGCGGTCACGACAAATCGCCCGTCATTGGTTTCCTCGATACTTGCGTTCACCGGATACCGATTAGTCTGCCACTCGTAGTTAATGTATTCTAATTCACCGTTGTAGTCACCAAGATACGCTTCTGGAAAGCGTCCTGTCTTATTTTCAGTATGAAGGGCCGAAAGAATGAGCTCTACGGAATCTTCCATCCGTGAGAATTCCCCGTCACCACTGATCATACAGGGGACAGGGGTAATGTATTGATTCAGGTATTCATAGAATCCACCTGCTTTGACCGCAGAAATGTGTTTGAAGTAGAAGTCCAAAGTTTTGGAGTTCAATTGAGCGGTCATCTCCTGCGCGAGGTCTGCTTTATCTTCCTCAAGCAGGACTGAATAGGGGGTCGTGAAATACCATGTCCCCTCAGTGTCGGACATATACGTAGCTTCGTCCGCAATCTTCGAAAGAATCAGCTTGGGACGTTCGAACCGCTCTAGGTTTTGGGGCCTACTGTACTCATACCACTCCTTGTTACCAAGGCTGGAACGCCCTCGAAGTTCATCTTCATGTGCTTCAAAATACTCTAAGGTGAGGGGTAGGTCAGACGATAGGGTTTCTTCATCGATCAACTCGGCACTTCCCTGTTCATCGTCGATACCCTCCATTCTGTAGGGATGAACGATATGAAGACCGCCCCAGGTCACCTGCCAACGTTCCACTTCTCTCCCATCAATAAATGGCCGGAGAGTATCTGTCTCGATTTTGAATTGTTGATCACTTCCAGTGGGAGAAATAGTCACAGTTTCTCCAGAATCATCTGCTGTCACTATATCCGCATCAAGTACATCCACAATATACACTCCTTTCTTTCCAGTCATTATTCCCTGGAACACTGCGTCCGTAACTTCCCCGATGGTTTGGTCGGCTTCTGACTCAATCTTTTTGAACACTTCCCACTCGTGTTCCGGCATAATCGGCCACCGAGATTCTGAAAATCTTGACTGGGAGAAATCGAAGATGTCTACGTAGTCATCACTATACCCTGGGTTCGCATATTCTTCTCTGAGTGTCTCTACTATCTCTTCATCGAGTTCTTGCTCTCGATCATCATTGATATTTGACTTTACTCGACCACACCGAACAACATTGTTGCTACGCTCAGTCCCGTTCTCCTCCAATTCAAGAATAGTAATAACAGGATAATTTGTGGCATCCTTAAAAACTCCAGAATCTCTGAAGTCCTGTATTTGTTCTACAACTGCACTTTCCTGAATCAGTTTACGTACTCCTTTGCCGTAGTTGGCAACCAGAAATTGATCCGGAGTAATGAACCCAAGTTTGTTCCCTTTACTCAACCAGTCCAATCCTCGTTCGAAAAATGGGCAGTATAGGTCATATTGGTCAGTAGTTGAATCTGGATACAATTCAGCTAGCATCTCTTTTTGTTTGTTGGGAATGTTTTGACTACTAACGTACGGTGGATTTCCGACGACGTAGTCATACCCCATGTAATTCTTCACCACGAGTGCCAGCACGGTGTCCTCAAACATCTTGAAGAGTCTCCCGTCATCGTGGTTCTCTTCCAATTGACGAGAGACCTCCAGCATGTCGTCCACGTATGGTGAGAAGAATTCCTCTACACCGTCATATTCCTGTGAGGTGTACCGTTCAATACCGGCCTCAAGTCCACCCTGATACTCCCAGTATCCTTCGCTCATATGCCACTTCACGACGTCCAGCACGCCTTGTAAGGCAGCAAAATACTCTCCGAAATTACCCACCCCGGTTTCCAACTGAATTGTGTCAAACAACGGCATCCTGATTCGCTTCACAAGGAAACCGTCATCCGTCTCTACACCCGGTGTGTCCGCGTTATCGTCAACTTCGATAGGGAGTGGTACAGGCACGCGAACGTCCTGGTTATCTTCGGTCATCGCATCCCAGGTCAACTGCCGTTCCTCTGCCTCTCCTATGTCAGCACCGGTCAGTTCACGTTCATTCCGGAGCGTGTCTGCGCGGAAAATCGGCAGTCTACGGATGGTGAATTCATGATTTTGTTGCTTCGCCTCCCGATACTCCGGCAAGATAGCAACCATAAACCGGATCTGCGCCATCAATACCGCGAACGGGTGAATGTCTACTCCCACAACGTGCGGGTGGGTACACAACTCAGTGAGTTCCTCTGTCCAGTCCGGGTTTTCGTCGTACCGTCGAACGTCTTGGATATACCGGTCAATTGCTTCAACGAGGAAAGTACCAGACCCGCATGCCGGGTCAATAACTCGCTGAGAGGAGACACCAACATCATAATCAACACCGTCCATTATATAGTCCACAACCGGCTCAGGCGTGTAGAACTCTCCGAGTGCCTTCCGAGTTTCCGGGTCAAAATATCGCTGATAGAGGTTCCCGAGGGGATCACCGGAAATCTTGGCAAAATCGAACTTCAACACCGCAAACAGTGTATGCGAAATAGCTCGACTAAACCGCTCTCTCGTTGCCTCACTCAATTCTGTGTCCGTCCCTTCTTCCGCGACTTCTTTGAACCGAGACGCACCGCTCCCGTGACCGCTCGCTAGTGCTCCCCGATAACTCTCTTTCCACCACGTGAAGATGTCGTCCTCGAACAGACTCTCGACGAGCTGTTCTTGCATGTCTTCAATGAGGCTGGCAGCAGCGACGGGGTAGGACTCTAGATCAATTTCTGAAGAGAACCCAGAGAGGCCGGTAAAGTAGTCATCCATCCCCTCGTATTGGGTTTGCTTGAAGAAGTCGTAGTCCTGCGCAGCTTTCGATAGCAGCAGACGTCCAAGGAGCGCGTGCCCACTTTCCAGACAGAACATGAAGTCCTTCAGGTCGGACTTTCGGTTGCTCGGGAGCATCGACTCCCATGAGTCCGGTGTATCTTCAGGGATGTTGGCGTAGCTGGCTTCCCAGAAGTCGTACGCCCCTTCAACGAACTTTGCTTCTTTGTCGTCGCGCAGTTCGTGCAGTAAGTCCATCATCGCAGTAACAAGATCCGCAAAAACACTCCCCTCCTCTAAACGGAATGTGTCGAAGAAGTGTTCGCGTCCAAGTTCACCATTGAGTGTAACCGGTTCAAGCCGATTCAGGTAATCGTTCACGCTCTTAGTGTCAGTAATATCCCATTCCGGTTTCTGTAGAGCTTTGAACGCGTCACGTGCCTGTTGGCCTGTTGCATCGGAGAGTACAATGGTGGAGAGATGTGATTCGTTGCGGCGGTACAGGCGAAGTTCCTCACCGTTCGTTAGCACCCCGTAGTCGGCCTTCAATTCGTTCACGTAGTGGAACAGTTGGTCGGTGTGGTTGTTGAGGTCACGACCGCTTGATTTGAATTCATAAACCGTGATGACTGATTCGTTGTCGTCGAGGGTGAGGTAGTCCGGACGCTTGTTGTCCGGAAGCGTCATCTCGCTTCGCAGGTCGTGGCCCGCGCCCTCGTAGCCCAGAAGAGTGTAGAAATTCTCGTTAAGGAAAGCGTTTTCAACATCCTTCTCGCTCATATCCTCGTTGATGCGGCTTCCAATATTGTGGAGGGCGTTAAGGAAATCAGACTGATTTGACATGTGAATTGATTCTTCTGCGTATACACAAAAAGCTTTCAGAGATCTTGTGGTTGAATCACATGGTTCCACATGCGTTCTGGGTCCTGAAAATAGACAAAACTCTCAGTAATGCAGTGAACGATTATGTGGCTCCGGACCGTGTTTGGCTTTAACGAATCGCATGAGGGGAGCATTGGAGTCACGATTCGTGACGAACTCTGGACGGGGTGCCAGCAGTAGATTTATATACACCATGCTGCTGGCTTGTGAATTCGGAACGTGACGAAGTGTGATGGGCGCTGCAGGATTTGAACCCGCGGCATCTTGGTCCGAAGCCAAGTGCTCTGTCCAAGCTGAGCTAAGCGCCCGCACGCATAGATCCGGGAAGGGTAAAGTTAAACCCACTGATTTCACGAGCGGTGGTATCCGTGCGAACAAGACTCACTCCGGGGTATTCCGTTTCGCGTCTTTTATTTCGGGTGCCTTGGAGAGTAGTGTGTATGGACGTCCAGGCGCGGGTGCGTGGCTACGTTGAGTTGACGCGACCGATGAACTCGGTCGCGGCCGGAGTGTTGACGTTCATCGGTGCGTTCGTCGCCGGGGCATCCACCGAATACGCCCCGCTGGTCGCAGCGGCGGTAGCAGCGACGTCGCTGGCGACCGGAGCTGGCAACGCGATCAACGACTATTTCGACAGAGAGATCGACCGGATCAATCAGCCGGACCGGCCGATCCCGCGTGGTGCGGTAAGCGAGCGCGGGGCGCTGTGGTTCAGCATCGTGCTGTTCGCACTCGCCACGGTGCTTGCTCTGACGCTCCCGCCGCTTGCGATCGGTATTGCGGCGTTCAACCTCATTGCACTGATCGCGTACACCGAGTTCTTCAAGGGATTGCCGGGACTTGGAAACGCGCTGGTTGCGTATCTCGGCGGCAGTACGTTCCTGTTCGGGGGGGCCGCCGTCGGTGACGTGAGGGCTGCAGGAGTCCTGTTCGTGCTGGCGGCGCTCTCGACGTTGACCAGAGAGATCATCAAGGATGTCGAGGATATCGACGGTGACCGTGAGGAAGGGCTGAACACGCTCCCGATCGCAATCGGGGAGCGCAAAGCGTTGCATGTCGGCACTGTCCTGTTGCTCGTTGCTGTTCTCGTCAGCCCGGTTCCGTATCTACAGGGGTCGTTCGGGATCGGGTACGTCCTCGTCGTCGCTCCCGCGGTCGCAGTAATGGTATTTGCCGCGATACGAAGTTACGATCTCCCGCGAGCTGGCCAGCAGTATCTCAAATACGGCATGTTTTTGGCAGCACTCGCGTTTATTATCGGGCGGCTGGGCGTCGTCTTTCCGTGGCCAGTGTGATCGGTGATGGCCGTTACCCATTCTTGTCCGATAACACTGGCGATCAAAAGTACTATATGTGGTTCTCGGTATATTTACACTACGACTCTCACCGGCAACAGCGCAAAGCTGTCCAGCATATGAGGGCATATCATGTATGATCTGGCAGACGTCCTACCGGACGCCGAACTCGAGTCTGGCACGAACCTCCTGATCACGGGGCCCCCACTCTCGGGGAAACGTCGTCTGGCGCTCGATATCCTCGCCGACGGCACCCGACAGGACGAGGGGGCGATCGTAGTTACGACCAAGGACAGCGGCGACAAAATCCTCAGCGAGTACAAAAAGCGTATCGACGATATCGAAAACAGACCGCTCGGAGTTGTCGACTGTGTCACGAAACAGCGGGGGGTAGGCAATGCCGAAGACGGGCCACAGCTAAAATACGCATCTTCCCCAGTCGATATGACCGGGATCGGTATCAAGCTTTCCGAGTTCTTGCAGGATTTCTACGAACGCAGGGGTCTCCAGCAGAACCGTGTACTCATGCATTCGGTCTCCACGCTACTGATGTATTCCGATCTCCAGACTGTGTTCCGGTTCCTCCACGTCTTTACCGGCCGTGTTCAGAGCGCAAATGGGCTCGGGTTGTACGTGATCGACTCCACGGCCCACGATGATCAGACGATGAATACGCTCACCCAGTTGTTCGATGGTGTCGTCGAACTATCGGAAAACGACGCGGAACCGCCGCGTCTGCGAACGGCCCAGTAGGGTTCGAGCGCTTTTGTACGCTCGTCGTATATACGCGGGTATGGATATCGACCAGCTGATCACTGCTGCACTGGATAGCGAGACGATCGCCGTCGTCGGCTGTTCGTCGACGCCGGGCAAAGACGCCCACGACGTGCCGAGCTACCTCGATTCGAACGGGTACGACGTGATTCCGGTCAATCCGTACGCGGACGAGATTCTGGGGCGCAAGGCGTATGATTCGCTCACCGACGTCCCACATGAAGTCGATCTCGTCGACGTTTTCCGTCCGTCAGAGGAAGTGTCCGGCATCGTTGATAGCGTCCTCGAACGAGATGATGTAGAGTTTCTCTGGTTGCAGCTCGGCATCAGCGACGATGACGCAGTCACCCGAGCACGTGAGGCCGGGATCGATGTCGTCCAGGATCGCTGTCTCAAAGTAGAACACGTGCGACGGCAGTGAGAAGTCGAGGAACTGTGTCAGTTTTCGATGGTGTCTTCGACGGGGTCTTCCTCGTCGCTTTCGTTCGTCGACTCGGTCGTTTCGGCCCCTCTCTCGTCCGCTGATGGTTCGTCTTCCTCCGATACTTCGTCCTCGCCTTCTGCCTCCTCTATCGCCGCTTCTGCGAGCACCTCGTCGGCGTCGATTCCCTGCTCGCGAGCGATAGCTTTCAGCAGGACGAGCTGTTTCTCCGAGTCGTTTTCCAGTTCATTGACTCGCCCGTTGGTCTCCTCGATCCCCTCTTCGAGTTCGATGACCCGCTCGCGGACGTCTTTGAGCTGTGCGATCAGATGTTCGGCCCGGTCGGCGAGCGTCTGGATCTTCTTTGCGGTGTCTCCGAAACCCATATCGTCCGGTTCGTGCCGGTGACTTGTGGGTTTTCCGATCCATCCCCCAGCAGAACGTCGTATTTATACTGTCGGATGTGTGAGTGACATTTGTGACACAGCCCCGGACTCCGCCGACGCTCGGTATCGCCGCCTGTGTGTTGATCCTTGTGCTCGTAGCGCTGCCGTACCTGTTGCTGTCGGAGGCAGGTGCCGGGGGCATCGCGGCCTACTACGATCACGGTGGTGTCGGTCTATGGGTCGTCACTATACTGACGACCGTCGCCCTCGTTGCCTTCGCTGCGGGCCGACAGGGACGTTCCGATCCAGTGATGATGGCGGGGGCAACGCTCGTTTTTGGACTCTTTATACTTGGCTCCACACTGGTCTGGGCGCTGTCCGTTCCGGCGGCGTTCGTCCAGCAACTCGGGACCGAAACGTGGCTGGGCTATCATCGGTGGGCACTCGTTGGGCTGTCGGCGCTTGTTCCCATCGCTGGCGTCTGGTATGCAGTGACACTCGACGTCCTCTAGACGCGGCTATTCCGCGCGGGGGATCGCAGGAAGAGACGCCAGTTCTCTCCGAAAGTCGAAAGGCCCTTAAGAGGCCGAAAGGTAGTAAGAGGTGGACTAGGTCGGGCAGTTAGGCCCTGCTCACAACCCGCACTATGGTCTTTAGCGGGGACCGAACCCCGGATGCGTCCGGACAGACCCGTTCGGGCCCCGGAAGCCGACGTGGAAACCTCGTCCCTCGGGGGCCACGGTTCGCGGCGTCCGCCCGCAGGGGCGTCACGTCGCGATTCGCCGGCGGCAGTTCGTCAGGCGCGGAAGCGAGCAGCGAACCGCTGGACGATGGTCGCTCGAGGGGTCGCGGGGCGGAGGAGGCAACCGGGCTTCCCCGGCCGGGAACGCCGGGCAACTCCGGGCGTCCGTTCATTCATATCGTATTCGAGTGCAAAGCGGTAGCTGTGTTCTCATCGTAGCAGTTGCGGTGGTACGGGCGCTTGTGCCGCACCAGCATTGCGTGAGGCCCCTGTGAGGAGACCGAACAGAGCCTCGAAAGAGGGGCAATCCGACAGTTCCAGAGCGCTGCTCTGCCGATCTGCAACCTTGTAAATAATGTTACAATGTTACATTGTATACGTATGCGTACTTGTCGGCTGATTCGGACAGGTGAACACCACCTCTGTGACCCGCTCTATAACACGATTTCGTCGTTTCAAAAAAGACTGCTTGAACGGAGTCGCCGTTAGTCGTCCGCGCCGAGCGCCGCACGGTTGGTGAGCTCGAAATCGCCCTCCAGTTCGCGCTGTGGGTACGGGATATCGATCCCTGCCTCGTCGAAGCGGGCTTTGACGTTCGTGATGAACTCGCCACGCGTCTTGACGAAGTCCGCTCGGCTCGGGTCGGCGATCCAGACACGGGACTGCAGGCCGACGTCCGAGTCGTTCAGCTCCGTCAGACGGACCGACGGCGCGGGATCGTCCATGATCCCGTCCAGTTTTTCGGCCTCCTCGACGATGATCTCGGTGGCTTTCTGGATGTCGTCGTCGTAGCCGATGCCGAAGACGAACTTCAGGCGCAGCTTCTCCTTTGCGACAGGGTTCTTGACGACGTTCGCAGTCAGATCGGAGTTGGGCACTGTCAGAATCTCGTTGTCGAACGTCCGGACGCGCGTGACACGGAGGCTGATGTCCTCGACCACACCGGAGTTGCCGTCCCACTCGATCCAGTCGCCGATGCGGAACGGCTTGTCGGCGTAGATGAACACGCCGGAGACGAAGTTACTGATGATGTTTTGCGTCGCCAGACCGATTGCCAGTGCGAGCGCAGCGGCGATCGTCGCGAGCGACGACAGGAAGTTCCCGAAGCCGGCGAAGCCAAAGGCGACGGCGATTGCGACGAAGATGACGCCAAAGGAGACGAGTTTCACCAGCGGCTTTCGTGCGTGATCGTCCAGATCTCGCCGCTCAAGCGCTCTGTCAGTGACCGGAAGCACGGTCCGTTTCCCGATTACGTAGATGGCGATAAAGGCAATCACGAACAGTGCAACTGACTCGATCGTCCCGGCGATTCCCACACCCAGACCCAGATCGACCAGCAGTTCCTGAATCGCACCCATCAGTGCATCACCGCCGTGTGGCCGCGGCTCTGCACGACGTCAGCGTTTACTTTTTCGGCCAGGTCCTCTGCCAGTTCCTCGGCAGTGGCGTGCCCCCGCGCCGCTCGAAGGAACTTTATTTTCACCAGCTTCCGGTCGTCGAGCTGATCCGCGAGCTCGTCTGTCACTGTCTCGATCCCACTTTTCCCAACCCACACTGTTACGTCCAGGTCGTGAATCTCTCGCTGTAACGCCTCTGAAGTCATACACCATCCCTTTTTAGCGCACGGGTTTTACTCTTTTGGGCGCTCTCCCGCCGAAAACCGGCAAAAGCGTCGCTCCAGGGTCGATAGCTCCGATCTGGAGTCAGTACGGATAGCGCGAGTGATGTCCACAGTCACACGTGATCACGATGTGGCCGTCCTGTGCTCGCACGCGAGCGTTATTCCCAGGCTGGAGGTACGCATCACAGTCATCACAGGTGAATCGCTTGAACGATTTCGGGAGCGATCTTCGCTTCCGCTCGGCGACACGCCGCGCCAGTCGGACGTATTCACGCGCCAGCTCCGGCTCATCGTCCTCGACAGCATCGGCAGCCAGCTCCTGTAGACGCTCGATGCGCTCGTCGGCGATAGTCATTGGAAAGTGGGGGGAGTGGGGGATTCCGGGGCAGTACGGACAAGGAGAGAGGACGTCCAGTAATGCCCCAGCAATACATCTGCAAGAGAAGGACAAGTATTTTTTGTTTTCCCCTATCGGGTATCCGAACGCTCCCCGAAACACGTGACTGCGCACGCGCTCGTACTCGTGAAGCTATTGTTCACCAAACGATGAACCACAATACGTATCACTGCGAACCTGAAATTTACGGATGATGACCGAGGACAGCTCTCGTGTGGATTCCGAATCAACGGCAGACGAGTACGAGCCAGCCCTTCCCACGAGCCGGTCGTTCGAGCTGCTTTCTACCCGCCGCCGTCGGGAGGCGCTCGATCTCCTCCGCGAACATGGTCACGTCACACTCCCGGATATCGCCGAAGAGGTGACGGTCCGCCAGCACGGAACGGATATCACGGAGATCGATCCAGAGGAGGTTACGGATACGTACATGATGCTGTATCACTCGGATATCCCGAAACTCGAAGACGAGGGCGTCGTCGTCTACGACCAGGAGCAGGATCTCGTTGTGACTGGCGAGAACTTCGATGCGATAGCACAGCTCCTCGCTCGAACGACCGAAAACTGATTGTCGCCGAGACGTCTTACTCGTCTTCGAGCGCGTCAGCGATCCGCTGAAGCTGCCGGGTCACGTCGCGAACCTCGTCGCGGAGCTGTCTGACTTCTCGTGTCAGTTCTTCGTTGCCTCCCTCGGATGCACCACCGGGACCGCCAGGTCCGCCGGGACCGGCGCCGCCCGGGCCGCCGCCCATCATACCGCCCATCATCTGAGCGAACGGGTTGCCGCCACCCATGCCGCCGGGGCCGCCGCCCATCATCTCTTCCATGCCACCTTCGGGTGGTGCCTCTCGATCTTCGCCCTCCTCGGCGCGTTTCTCGCGGATCTCCTCGACGCGCTCGCGGAACGATTTCTCCTCGTCACCGTCGTCTTGCTGGTCGTCGTCTGCCATGTGCGTTCGTTCAGTCGCTGTGCCGAAAAGGGTTTTCGTCGAGCGTGTCGCCTCACTCGAAGGCGGCGAAACTCGATTGGAGGTATCGGTCGGTTTCCGCTCTGTCGATCTCGTAGCCAACGAGATCCCGCAGATCAACCGCGTACGGCGTGGTGCCGTTTTCGAGGACCGCGATCCGGCCTTTGACTCCGACGATGGTTCCCGATGCGATCGTCTCCCGGACCGGCTGGCACTCCACATCGAACCCGTGATCGAGATCCATCGTCGAGATCGGATCGTACTGGTCGAGCAGACGGCCCCAGGCCGCTTCGTCGACGTCCTGGTGGAGTCCATCGACCTTCGTAGGGACCCGGACCCGGTCGGTGAGTTCCTCGGCGATTTCGGCTTCGAGTTCTCGGGCGATCCGGCCGTTCGAAACTGTATGGAGATGCGCTGCCCGATCGGCTCCCTGCTCGTAGAGTCGGGTTTCGAGTCGCCACGAGCGGGTTACGCCCACTTTGAACGTCGCCGGGGCGAACCCGGCGAGGTAGACCGCATGCTCTTCGTAACAGTCCATCTCGTCTTTTAAACAGGTGCCCGTACAGCGCGCACAGATCCACGTCCGATCGTGGACGTCACAGTACGGTGCTGTCGGCGCGGTACACACTCTGTGCTCGTCGCCGTCGATCACTCCGGCACAGTGTCGGTCCCCGAGCCGAAAGTCGAGTGTCGAACCCGGGTCTAACTCCAGGCACTCGATCTCGCCGTCGGTTGCGAGGAGAAGCGCGCCGCTCGCTCCGGGTTTCGACGCCGTTTCGTAGCCGACGACCTGCATCGGCTTCCGATAGGAGACCGGCGATTAAATGTACACTGCTGTCGGCCCGGCCGAACGCTTATCTCCCTCACGGGTGAAGGACTTCGCAACTAGTGGTATGTCCGATCGTGACACACCCCTCGACGGAGGGGATACTGTCGATCCGCCACGGGGCTTCGTCGATCAGGCGAACGTCACGAACGAGCGGATCCACGAGGAGTTCGACGAAGGATGGCCCGAGTGCTGGGAGCGAGCAGCCGACCTGCTTGACTGGTCCGAGCCGTGGACAAAGGTGCTGAACGACGATGACGCGCCGTTCTACGAGTGGTTCGTCGATGGGACGCTCAACGCGGCGTACAACTGCGTTGACCGCCACGTCGAGTCCGGCCGTAAGAGCCACGCGGCGATCAAGTGGGAGGGGAAACTCGGCGAAACGCGCACCTACACGTATCAGGATCTCTACCGTGAGGTGAACGAGTTCGCTGCTGCACTTCGGGGGCTCGGTGTCGAGGAGGACGACGTTGTCACTCTCTATATGCCGGTGATCCCGGAGCTACCGATCGCGATGCTCGCCTGCGCGCGGATCGGTGCGCCACACTCGGTGGTCTTCGCGGGCCTGTCCGGCAAAGCGCTTGGGACGCGCATCGAGCGTGCCGACTCGGAATACCTGGTCACTTGCGACGGCTACTACCGTCGCGGAAACGCGTTCAACCTGAAAAACAAGGCCGACGACGCACTGTTGAAAGTCGACCACGATGTCAGAAGTGTGGTCGTCGATCGACTGGGAGAGACACTACCGCATACGATCGACGACGCCGATCGGGACTATCACGAGCTACTTGATGAACACGCGGGCGCAACCGTCGATCCGGTCCCCCGAAGCGCAGAGGACATGCTCTTTCTCATGTACACCTCGGGGACGACCGGAGAACCGAAAGGCGTCGAGCACACGACGGGCGGCTACCTCTCACAGGTCGCGTGGACCAGCCATGCCGTCCTCGACCTCGAACCGGCGGACATGTACTGGTGTTCGGCGGATATCGGCTGGATCACTGGCCACTCCTACATCGTCTATGGTCCCCTGACGCTCGGGACGACGACGATGCTGTACGAGGGGTCGCCGGATTACCCCGAACGCGACCGCGTGTGGGACATCGTCGAGCGAAACGCCGTCGACGTGTTCTATACTGCACCCACGGCGATCCGCTCGTTCATGAAGTGGGGCGAGGAGTATCCCGAATCTCACGACCTGTCCAGTCTCCGCTTGCTCGGGACTGTCGGTGAGCCGATCGGGCCGCGTGCCTGGAACTGGTATTACGAACACGTCGGGAACGGTGAGTGCCCGATCGTCGACACCTGGTGGCAGACCGAGACCGGCGCGATGATGGTTACGACGCTCCCCGGCGTCGATCCAATGAAACCCGGAGCAGCGGGGCCAGCACTCCCCGGAACTGACCTCGATATCGTCGGTTCTGACGGTAGCTCCGTGGCGGAAGGGGAGTCCGGATACTTATCGATCACCCGTCCGTGGCCAGCGATGGTTCGGTCCCTGTATGACGACGAGGACCGGTTCATCGAGGAGTACTGGACCGAGACCGATGACGGGTGGCGGTACGAAACCGGCGATCGAGCACGCATTGACGCGGACGGCTACGTTTCCGTGCTCGGTCGGGTGGACGACGTGTTGACCGTTGGCGGGGTCCGGATCGAAATAACGAGGGTCGAATCGACGATTGCGGGCGTCGACGGCGTCGTCGAGGCGGCCGTCGTCGCAGGGGCGAACAATATGCTGTACGCCTACGTGAGCACTGAGAGCGGCCGGATGGGCGACGACGCCCTGCGGGACCTGATCAACGAAACCGTCGAACGGAGCATCGGCACGGTTGCGACTCCGCTCCGGATCGTCTTTACGACTGAGCTCCCCAAGACCCGCTCGGGAAAGATCATGCGCCGCCTACTCGAAAGTGTGACGAACGGCGAACCGCTCGGTGACACCAGTGCCCTACGGAACCCGGAGAGTGTCGGCGAACTGCAGGCGGCAATCCGGGATCGGTAACTTCGGTTTCGGTACTTTTAATTTGCCGAAACTGTTTTGCCAAGTATCTAACTGGTAGTTCAACTATGTGTCGCATGACGGTCTGAACGCCGAAAAACTAACTTCGATTCCTTCGTTAGAGAGAAATATGTATGCCTCAGAACGCGGCGACGCGCTGTCGAGGATCGAGTATGAACGTCTCCTCGATGCCGCGACCACGTATCGACAGGCGCTGGTCGTCCGACTCGTCGCGGAGGCCGGACTGCGGACATCCGAGATCGTTCGAATCTCTCCTGACGCGCTCCGCTCGGTCGGTACGGGCGCGATTCTCGACGTTTCTGAGGGGGACTCGACGCGTGTGACCTATCTCAACTCGGACCTGGCGCGCGCTTTCGAGCGGTACGTCCGTAGTAACGATCTCGATCCCGAAGTGCCGATCGTCGACGTCACGCCGCGACGACTCAGTATGCTCATCGACGAGGTCACCGACGAAGCAGCCGACCAAACCGGAAACGATCGGTTTCGATCGGTCTCGACCGCGGATCTCCGGCAGTTCTTTGCCGAAACTCTGCTCGTGGAGGAGGATGTAGATCCACGTATTGTCCGTACAGTGGGGGGCTGGCAGAGCCTCGACACGCTCGTTCAGTACCTCGATCCGATCGATGAGGACGCGATCGTCGAGGCACTCTCGTCTGCATCCGTTCAGGCTCGGAGTGGTGAACCGTCTGGGTCGAGTGACAGCTTCGACGAACTCTCCCGCGTCCTCTGTGATGCCAGTGCCGTACGGGCGATCGTTCGCCTCGATGCCGACGGGTACGTCGAACGCTGGCACGATGCGCGTGCGGCCGACGTACGGGAACGCGGTGACCTATCGGGCCGCCATCTTTCGTCGTTCTACGACCAGGGTACTGCCGACGACAGGGAACGGGACGTCTATCTCTCCGCGGCCCGTGAGACCGGGACACACGAGACGGATGGCTGGTGGTTCGGTGCTGATGGCGAACGGTTTCACGGTCGGACGGTCGTTTCCGCCCGACGACACGATGACGGGACGGCCGGCTTTACGATGCTGGTCTTTGACTCGCCCGGGAGCGAGCTCACGCCAGCCAGCGGCCCCTCGAAGGTGTGGATCGACGTGACTGAACGGGTCCGAACCGTCGGTGATTCCCTGTTGTCGCTTTCAGACCGAGCCGAGATCGAACACGCCGTCTGTGAGGGTCTTACAGAGGGATCAGCGTACAGCTTCGCGTGGATCGGGGCGACAGACCTGTCGGAACAACGCTTTACGCCGTCGGTCTCGGCCGAGATCGACGACGCGTCGCTCGAAGCGATGATCGATCGCATCGACGAGGCCGACTCCGAGACGCCGTGGCAGGAAGCGGTCCGAACGGAGTCAGTCTGTACCGGGTCGCGACTCGATACTGAACAGAGCGTCGAGTCGATTATCGCCGTTCCCCTGCAGCACCGACAAACGACGTACGGGGTTCTCGTTCTCGCAACGGAGCGCCACCCTGAACGCTGGGAGCGTGACGCACTCTCGTCGTTTGGCCGACGCGTTGGACACACGATCACCGCGGCTCAGCGACGAAAACTGCTGCTGTCCGATTCGATCGTCGAACTGGAGTTCTGGTGTGCCGATGGCCGATCATTCTTCGTCACTGCTTCGGACGAACTCGACTGTCGGTTCGCCCTGGAGTCGATCGTCCCGGTCTCCGAATCCGCACTCCTCTTTTTCGTTACCCTCTCGGGTGGAGATCCTGCCCCGGTGTTCGACCGCGCGGCCGAGCATCGCGGTGTCGATGAGTTCCGGCTCGTCGAGAGTCATGAGGATGGGGCGTTACTCGAGTTCGTCGTCAGCGGCGATTCCCCGCTGTTGACGCTTACAGCGTACGGCGGGACGATCACCGATGCGACGTTCGAATCCGGTGAGGGAACGCTACTTGCTGAAATTGCACGGGACGCCGATCCCCGAACGTTTGTCGAGGGACTCGAAACTGCGTTTCCGCGGATCGAACTCGTGGGCAAGACCGAAATCGAGCGGCCGGTCCGCACCGTTCGGGAGTTCCGGGAAGGGGTCGACGACCGACTGACGGATCGTCAGGAGTCGTGTCTGCAGGCTGCGTACTACGGCGGGTATTTCGACTGGCCACGAGGAAGCACTGCCGAGGAGGTTGCCGACTCGATGGGGGTCTCGTCGCCGACCCTGCACAACCATCTCCGGAAAGGCCAGCACGTGCTTATGCAGGCGTTCTTCGAGGGGTCTGAGCCCGAATAAGATGGTCGAACGATTAAGCATCTAGGGTGCAGTCCGCAGGCTGCTCCGGGCCCCTACATCTGCTCGGTCGCGTGGTAGTATTCAGCACGAATCCCATGATTTGAACTATATACTCCGTACCGACCCTGGCGTTCCACGCCGAAATCTGTCGTAGTTCATGATGATTCGTTATCTATTTTGCACATCTAGAGACGGGGTTTACTACAGTCCTTGTACACTGGTGGTTCATACCATGGGTGAGGAGGAAGACCTTGATGTACAACTGGAAGCACAGCTCGCCGAGCAAGAAGAGTTCGAACCACCCGAGGAGTTCGTCGAGCAGGCGAACGTTTCGGACCCGGGGATCTACGAGGAGTTCGAGGAGGAGTGGCCCCAGTCCTGGGAGCGGGCGGCCGACCTGCTCGACTGGGACCAGGAGTGGGACGCGGTACTCGATGACTCCGACGCGCCGTTCTACGAGTGGTTCGTCGACGGGGAACTCAACGCGGCGTACAACTGCGTCGACCGCCACGTCGAGTCGGGGCGGAAGAACCACGCTGCGATCAAGTGGGAAGGTGAAGCCGGAGAAACGCGCACGTACACGTATCAGGATCTCTATCGCGAGGTAAACGAGTTCGCCGCCGCGCTCCGGGAACTCGGTGTCGAGGAGGACGACGTCGTGACGCTTCACCTCCCGATGATCCCCGAACTGCCGATCGCGATGCTTGCCTGCGCCCGGATCGGCGCGCCACACTCGGTGGTCTTTGCCGGATTCTCGGCCGACGCGCTCGCCACGCGCATGAACGCCGCCGACTCGGAGTACCTGATCACGTGTGACGGCTACTACCGCCGTGGCGACGCGCTCGATCACATCGAGAAGGCCAACAACGGGCTGGCCGGCGTCGAGCACGACGTCGAGGACGTGGTCGTTGTCGACCGACTCGGCGACGAACTGCCCCACCAGCTTGCCGAGAACCAGCACGACTACGCCGAGCTTGTCGCTGCACAGGAGGGCGAACGCGTCGAGCCGGTCTCGCGGGATGCCGAGGACATGCTCTTTCTCATGTACACCTCGGGAACGACCGGCAAGCCGAAAGGCGCGAAACACACGACCGGCGGCTATCTGTCCTACGCGGCGTGGACGACCCAGTCGGTCCTCGACGTCAAACCCGAGGATACGTACTGGTGTGCGGCCGACATCGGCTGGATCACGGGCCACTCCTACATCGTCTACGGGCCGCTCGCGCTCGGCTCGACGACGATGATGTACGAGGGGACGCCGGACTACCCCGACAAGGACCGTCTCTGGGAGATCGTCGAAAAAAACGCCGTCGACATCTTCTACACCGCGCCCACTGCGATCCGTGCGTTCATGAAATGGGGCGAGGAGTATCCCGCAACCCGTGATCTCTCGAGTCTGCGCCTGCTCGGCACCGTCGGTGAACCGATCAATCCGCGAGCGTGGAAGTGGTACTACAAACATATCGGCAACGAGTCCTGCCCGATCGTCGACACCTGGTGGCAGACCGAGACTGGCGGCATGATGATCACCACGCTGCCGGGGATCAACAACATGAAGCCCGGATCGGCGGGGCCGGCCCTGCCAGGGATCGACGCGAAGGTCATCGCCCCCGACAAGTCGGAAGTCGAACCGGGCCGTGCCGGTCACCTGACGATCCAGCGACCGTGGCCCGGAATGCTTCGGACGGTGTACAAAAACGACGAGCGGTTCATCCAGGAGTACTGGGAGGCCTACTCCAATCCCGAGGAGGACGAGTGGGTGTACTTCCCCGAGGACGGCGCGAAGATCGACGATGACGGCTACATCACCGTCCTCGGTCGGATCGACGACGTCATCAACGTCTCCGGACACCGCCTCGGCACCATGGAGATCGAGAGTGCGGTCGTCGGTGTCGAGGGTGTCGCGGAAGCGGCTGTCGTCGGTGGCTCACACGAGGTCAAAGGCGAGGCGGTGTACGTCTACGCGATCACCGAAGACGAGAGCGGCGGCGACGAGGATCTACACGACCGAGTGATCGACGGTGTCGAGGAGGCGATCGGGCCCTTTGCTCGCCCAGAGGAGATCGTCTTCACGCCGGAACTCCCCAAAACACGTTCGGGCAAGATCATGCGCCGACTGCTCGAAGACATCGCAAACGGGAACGAGCTGGGGAACACGTCCACGCTCAGAAATCCGGACGTCGTCGAGGACATCCAACAGCAGGTTCGGAGCGACTAGGGGTCGAGTTCACGTCTCGTCTTTTCGAGACGAGTTTGAACTGAACAGCACAGAAACGAACTGGCGATCGGCTACAGTGCAAGAAATTATCACGCATGACAGAACAACACACTGACGATACGGATACCGAGCCCCAGTCGATCGAGGCGGATGGCGGCGTAGCGACGGGGGCGGCCGAGAAGCATCGGGAAACTGAATACCTGGAGAGCGAAGTGAACCTGCTGAAGCCGAGCACGCCGTTCATGCGCGATCACCTCCGGGTGGTCTGGACCGGCTTCGTGGCGTGGTTCCTGATCGTATTTGGACCGGTAACGCTAACGTATCTCGCGCCGGAGGCGATGACGACCGCGATGCCCGTGATCGGGTTCCCGCTCCACTACTTCCTTGTCGCTATCGGTGCACCCGGTGGCGCGGTCCTTTTGTCCGTCTGGTACGCCCGCAGACGTGACCGACTCGACGAGAAGTACGGGATCGATCACTCGGGACCGATCGACACCGACAGCGAGACGGCTACAGCAGTGGCTGATGGAGGGGACGACGAATGACTGACCTGTCGACGACGATCATGGCGACGGGCGAACTGCTCCCGGAGGGGTTGAACGTCTCGTTCAAGACCGTCCCTTCGATCATTGTCGTCTCGATGCTACTTCTGTTCCTCGCGATCGGCTTCGTCTTCCGCGTCGCCGATACCGAGGACATGTGGGTTGCGGGCCGATCGATCGGGAACCTCGAGAACGGGATGGCGATCGGCGCGAACTGGATGTCGGCGGCCTCGTATCTCGGCATGGCAGCGCTCATCGCGCTGTCGGGCTTTTACGGCCTCGCCTTCGTCGTCGGCTGGACGACGGGCTACTTCATCCTGCTCATCTTCATGGCCTCCCAGATGCGACGATTCGGCAAGTACACCGCACCGGACTTCGTCGGCGACCGGTTCAACTCCGACGCGGCGCGGGCGATTGCCGCCGTAACCACGTTCCTGATCGGCTTCGTGTACGCCATCGGGCAGGCCCGTGGAATGGGGCTGGTCGGCCTGTACATCTTCGGCGACCTCGGCGTTCTTGGGCTATCAGGCTATCAGGCAATGGTCGTTATCATGATGACGATCACAGTCGGTTACCTGACGCTCTCGGGAATGTTAGGCGCGACAAAGAACATGGCCGTCCAGTACACGATTCTCATCGTCGCCTTTCTCGCCGGACTGTATGCAGTCGGGTACTCGCAGGGCTTTTCGACGATCGCACCACAGATCGAGTACGGCCTGCTCCTCGATGACCTCGCTGCGGAGTTCAGCGAGCCGTTCGTCAACGAGAGCTACTACCTGTGGATCGCGACCGCGTTCTCGCTCATCGTCGGCACCTGCGGTCTCCCTCACGTGCTGGTGCGCTTTTACACGGTCGAAAGCGAGAAGACGGCCCGCTGGTCCTGCGTCTGGGGCCTGTTTTTCATCTGCGTGCTGTACCTGAGCGCGCCGGCCTTCGCCGCGTTCGGCACCTCGCTGTACGGGGACAACGTCGGTGCTGTGTACGGCGACCCCGGGATGACTGAGGCGGCAGGTGACGTCATCGTCGTCCTGGCGACACAGCTCGCCGGGATGCCACAGTGGCTCGTCGGGCTCGTCGCCGCGGGCGGTATCGCCGCGGCAATTGCAACGACTGCCGGTCTGTTCATCGCCGGCTCCTCGGCGATCTCCCACGACATTTACACCAACATCATCAACCCCGAGGCGACCCAGCGCGAGCAGGTGCTCGTCGGGCGACTTTCGATCGTCCTGCTGGGCGTCCTGACGACCCTCGCTGCACTCGATCCCGCCGCACCGATCGCTGCGCTCGTCTCCTACGCCTTCGCGCTCGCCGGTGCCGTGTTGTTCCCGATGTTCTTCCTCGGACTCTGGTGGGAGAACACGAACCGGCAGGGCGCGCTCGCCGGGATGACCACCGGACTTGTTATCTGGACGATCCCGATGATCAACGAGGTGGTCCCGGTGTACCTCGCGAGTGTCGACGGTGCGTTCTTCCCGCTGCTGCAGCAGTGGGTTCCCGCGATCGGTTCGGCGCTGATCGCGGTCCCGATCGTCTTTGCGGTCACCATCGGCGTCTCGATGGCGACCGACGAACCGCCGATGGAGACCAAACAGGTCGTCCGGCAGTGTCACAGCCCCGAGCCGATGGGCCAACAACAGACCGCGGAGGACGTCGTCGCCACTGACGGCGGCCACACGGAGGAATAACAATGTACGACACCATCCTCGTTCCGACGGACGGTAGCGACACCGCAGAGATCGCAGTCGATCACGCGCTCGACCTCGCGGAGACGTACGGCGCAACGATACACGCGCTGTACGTCGTCGACGTGGGACACCTGAGTATCACGCTGGGCCCGGAGCAGGTCGACCGGATCCAGTCGGGGCAGTGGCGCGAGATGGACGAACTGCGCGAACGGGCCGAGTCAGCGATCGACGCGGTCACCGACCGCGCGGAAGCACGGGGCATCGATGCAGTCGAGCACGTCGCCGCGGGGAAACCCCATTCGATGATCGCGAAGTACGCCACAAACAACGATATCGATCTCGTGGTGATGGGATCGCAGGGGCGCTCCGGCGTCAAACGCGCGCTACTGGGAAGCGTCACCGAACGGACGCTCCGGGAGACCCGTATCCCCGTACTCGTCGTTGACGCGCGAGCGGAGTAGTCCCGTCGCGATTTCGCACTCGCTCAACGATCGCTTTTTTGCCGCTCGAACCTCAGCCGCGACAGGTCACTTTTCCTGCTGGAGCCGCTGTGCGAGTTCGAAGTTCCAGAGCAGTCCGAAATACACTGCGATCCCGGTGAGCATGAACAGGTAATACGCCCAGGTCGGGCCATCGACGAACTGAAAGAACACGTCGACTGCCGTCACCCAGAGGATCGCAAAGAGGAGGTCGACAAGAATACCCCACCGCTCGCTCCGCGCCCGTTCGATCCACTCGCGAACGCCCGTCACAGCCGTATCCCCCAGGTTCGTCGTGGTCCGATATATCGCATGCGTTCTCGTTTGCAGGTACGACTCAAAAGTCCCGTGGCTCGATTCTTATCGACCTGCGCGTCATCGATCCGACGATCGATCAGAGCAACTCGTCGACATCAGCCAGCGAGTCGAGCACGTGGTCGGGAGCGTACTCCGCGGCGTCGAGATCGCTCCGATCAGTGATCCCCGACAGGACGACGGCTGTCGTCATTCCGGCCCGGCGGCCGAGTTCGATGTCGGTGTCGAGACGGTCGCCGATCACCAGTACGTCTTCGGCGGGCACGTCAAGCCGATCCAGTGCTGCCTCCGCAGCGGTACGCGAGGGCTTGCCGAGGATCCGGTCCGGCTCCCGTCCGGTGACCCCGCCGAGTGCGTGCAGGATTGCACCCGTCCCCGGTTCGGCCCGCTCCGCAGTCGGAATCGTCATGTCGGGATCGGTCCCGAGAAAGGTCGTCCCGTCGTCGAGCGCCCACATCGCCCGAGTCATCGTCTCGTAATCGAACGATCGGTCCATCGATCCCACGACGACGTCCGCGTCGGCCGGCGTCGCGTCGACGGTCAGTCCCCGGTCGCGTAGCCCATCCAGCAGTCCCGGCGACCCGATCACGAACAGGTCGTCGTTGGGATGCTCGGCCGCGAGGTACTCGCCGGTCACTGAGGCTGCGGTGAGTGTCCGGTCCGGATCGACGTCAATTCCGTGTGGTGTCAGTCGTTCGACGTACTGCGCCCGGCGTCTGGTCGGGTTGTTCGAGAGAAAGAGGAGGTCGAGACCGGCATCTCGGAGCCGCTGTACCCCGTCTGGCGCACCCGGGATCGGATCGTCACCGAGGACGACTGTTCCGTCGACGTCGACGATAACCGCGCGAAAATCGCTCATAGTCGCAGTACGGGGCCACTACTGTTAACTCCCGCGCTCACTCGCTGCCGCCCAGCGGTACCAGTAGTAGCCGAGTGCGGCGACCGTCATCGCGAGCGCTGGCTGGACGAGTGTGATCGTCGTAAACTCCGCCGTCGTCGTCGTGACGAACCGCCAGAGCGCGACCATGCTGATCACGGTAACGCTCGACGTGAATAACAGTCCGTCCTCGACGCCCTCGAACCGGGACGGACGGACCGTTCCGGTTGTTCGGTAGCCAGTTACGTAGAGCGCGACGGTCGCAGCGATCGCCCCACAGGAAAGCGCCAGCGTCGCGTCGACGCCGAGCGCCCAGTGGCCCCGTGTCGCAAGGCCAGCAAGAATCGGCGAGACGGCGATCGCATACGTCGTCACGACGCCGCCGTTGAACAGGGCGTAGGCAACCGCGATCGCGAACGTCGAGAGGACGGCGACGACGATAGTCAGCCAGCGAATGAACTCGACTGCTTCCGTGAGCCACCAGTACGAAATCCCACTCCCAAGCAGTCGGACGAACAGTTCACCAATAGCGACGATCGAAAGGAACGCGACGACGATCGAGAGGCCGACAAGCGTTCGGCGAACCAAGGCACCGAATACCGCGTGGTTGAGCCCTCGGTACAGTCGTCTCGGAACTCCCCGGGTGGTTCCGGATGTGCCTGTCCCCGTCACGGTGAGATCACCGTCACCCGCCCGTCGTGGTCCGGATCCTGGTCATTACCGAACTCAAGCTCTGCCGACGCGACGGACCATCCTCTGACGCCGTAGAGCTGTTCGATGAGTGTTCGAGTGCTTTCGTAGGACTCGATTGTGTGTCTCGGGAATCCTGGAGAGTCCTCGTGGGCCTGCATCGACACGATGTTTCCGAACTGCCAGCACCGGACGTGATGTCTCCCGACGTTGCCAAACAGGGTTTCGGCGGCGGTCGCGTGCTGAACCTCGTATCTGTCCTCGTAGTAGTTCCAGGCGTATCTGGTATACTCCTCGGGCGAGCGGTACCAGCCAACCTCGTCGAGTACCGACATGACATCCTCTATGTCCGAATCAGTTCCATCCAGCGTAAAGACGACGTTGATCGGAGCCGTCGCCCGGAACCCCGAGCGCTCGTGTTTGTAGTGCCAGACGGCGAACGGTGTCGTTTCTTCTTCGATCGGCGTTTCTCCGTCGCTGGCGACGTCCGGGAGCGTTTCTGGGTGTGGGAAATCGTTGTCGGGCGCTTGCACACGCGGTGTTCGAGAGGGCAGTGCTGCAAGGCCGACGACGGTTCCGGTACCGTACAGACCTGCTTTTTTCAGGAGGCGGCGGCGGTTGGTGGGCATGCTATCAGTTGACCGTTCGGTTCTTGCTAATGTTTCTAAACAAACAGTATGTAGATAAAACTAACGGTGAGGGGGTGTCGAGTTTCCACTCGCCGGCCAGATAACAAGGTTTATTCTTCGGTTCGGACTGGTCGTTGACAATGAGTCTCGACACCGATCGGTTCAACCTCGGCGATTCGGAGTCAGCCGAGGAGCTTCTCCAGCAGTGGTATCACGTCCCGGCGTTGGGGGTGTTGTTGCTGTTCATGTTCCTGGTCCGGATACAGCCGTACGGGAACTTCGTCCGCGACGATCAGGTCTATTTCAGCGGTAACGACGCGTACTATCACTTCCGTGAGACGATGTACGTCGTCGAAAACTATCCGATGACGATGCCGTTTGACCCGTGGACGCGGTTCCCGTTCGGGACGAGCGCGGATCAGTTCGGGACGCTGTTTGACCAGTTGATCGCAACCGCGATCCTGATCGTCGGTCTCGGCAGTCCGACCGAGCGTCAGGCGGGCATCGTCTTCGTGCTTGCACCGGCTGTCTTCGGCGTCCTCTGTGCGCTGCCGACGTATTTCATCGCGAAGCGTCTTTCGGGACGTCTCGGCGGGGTGTTTGCCGTCCTCATTCTGGCGCTACTGCCCGGCATGTTCCTCACACGCAGCACCGTGGGCTTTACCGATCATCACGTCGCGGAAGTGCTGTTTCAGGCGACGACCATCCTCGCGATGATGATCGCGTTGACTGTCGCCGAGCGAGAGAAACCGGTCTACGAGCAGTTCCTGGATCGGGACTGGGACGGACTCGATACCACACTCAAATGGAGCGGTCTGGCCGGGTTCTCTCTGGCGGTGTATCTCTGGACCTGGCCCCCTGCGGTTATCCTGATCGGCATCCTCGGCGCGTTTTTCGCGGTCGCCCTGTGTATCGAGTACGTGCAGGGTCGTAGCCCCGAACACATCGCTATCGTCGGCGCGGTGAGTCTCACTGTTGGGGCTGTTCTCTCCCTTCCGGCCGTCGACGAGTTCGCGATCACGAGCCCGTCGACGATGTCGTTGCTGCAGCCGGTCGTTGCGCTGTCGGTTGCCGCTGGCTGTGTCTTCATGGCGTGGCTCGCCCGGCAGTGGGATACACGCGAGATCAATACGACAGGCTACCCCATCGCGGTGGGTGGGCTGGTCGTTCTCGCGGTCGCAGTGGTCGCCGTTGCGTTACCGAGCCTGTTCGACACCGTCTGGAGCCAGGTCCAGAGCCAGCTCCTGCTCGGGCAGTCCGATACCGCGTTGACGATCAGCGAGGCCCAGCCGACCGCGGAACAGCCTGGCGGCGCAAGCGGGTATCTGATCGACAATTACGCATTCACCTATATTTTCGCCATCATCGCGCTCGTCTGGATGGTCTGGCAACTGCTGGATGCCAGCCGGTTTCGCGCGGAGGTCCTCCTTGTCGTGGTCTGGACGATCTTCCTGACACTGATGGCGCTGACGCAGATCCGGTATCACTACTACCTCGCCGTCGCCGTCGCCGTCCTGAACGGCTGGATTCTGGTTCAGGCGTTCACGCTCCTTGAAATTCCGTCTACTGATCAGCTCTCCGATGTCGAAACGTATCAGGTGATTGCAATCGTCACTATCGTACTCGTGATCGTCTTTCCGCTTGCCACGGGCGCACTCGGCCTCTCGGCAGTGGGGCAGGCGAATCAACAACATCCCGGCGCGGTCGAATACTGGGACGATACGTTCGACTGGATGGAGGGCGATACGCCCGAGCCGGGGACCTTCGGTGACGCCGACGAGGAGATGGAGTACTACGGAACCTACGATCGGACCGACGACTTCGAGTATCCGGACGGTGCGTACGGCGTGATGTCGTGGTGGGACTACGGTCACTGGATCACTGTCGAGGGCGAGCGAATACCGACTGCGAACCCGTTCCAGCAGGGCACTGATACCGCCAGCGGGTTCTTCCAGGCACAGTCCGAGGAGCGCGCGGACCTGTTGGTAGAGGCGCTGCCCGCTTCCGAGCGTCACGACGGGACGATTGCCGAGATGGACGACGACGAGCTCCGCGAGATCCGGGACGACCGGACCGACCAGGAAACTGGCGAGGACGTCCGGTACGTTACGATCGACGATCAGATGGCGGGCAGCAAGTTCGGCGCGATTACGCAGTGGGCAGCAGCCCCCGACGTGGACGGCGGCAGCGTGCAGGTCGCCAGCGATGAGTACTACGACTCGATGCTCGGCTCGCTGTACTACGACGACGCTCAGGGGATGGAGGGCTACCGACTCGTCCACGAGAGCGAGTCGTTCTCGGCCGTCGGTGTGGTTCCCAGTGGTGATGACGAGGCCGTGTGGGCCGAAATTCCTGCGTGGGCACCTAGCTGGGAGCAAGTACCCCAAATAGAACAACAGCTGGCACAGCTTGGCTACGAGGTCGGAGAGGATACTCAAATCGTCTCCTCGGTCAAAACATACGAGCGCGTCGAAGGGGCGACGATCACTGGTGACGCGGAACCGGGTGAGACCGTTGTCGTGGCAGTACCGCTTGAGGCAAACAGCGATCGGCCGTTCACTTACACCCAGTCCGTCGAGGCTGACGAGGACGGCTCGTTCGAGGTGACGGTCCCTTACGCGACGGACAACCAGCTCGACACGGAGGATGGTTACACCGATAGCGCGGTGACGGCGACCGACGAGTACACCGTGATTGCGGGAGAGGACGTCTCCGCCGAGGCGGTTGCCGAGGCTCCGATCGACGGCGGACAGATCGATCTGTCGGCGTTTGATGAGGACGTTCGCGTGACCGGCAGCACTGACGTGCCAGAACCCGCAATCTACGACGGCGACGAGCGCCCGGTCGAGTTCGAGCAGGGCTGAGCAGCCCGACGCCAACCGTTTTTACGCCACTCCCTCTTGTTAGGAGTAGATGCGCGAGTGGCTACCGATCTACTTCAAGGGGTTCGCGATGGGTGTTGCGGATATGGTCCCGGGTGTCTCGGGCGGGACAATCGCGCTAATAACCGGAATTTACGAACGGCTCGTCACCGCGATTACGACGCTCGATCCACGGCTGGTTACCTATGCGGTCCGCCCCCACGACCCCGCGGCACGCACATCGTTCGTCGATGGGGTCGACCGGGTGGATCTCGGCTTTCTGCTGGCGCTCGGGGCGGGAATCGGAACCGCCGTCCTCGCCGTCTCGCGCGTCGTGGGGACAGTCGCCGAGACGTATCCCGCGGCGACAGCCGCGTTTTTCTTCGGCCTGATCGGCGCGTCAGCGGTCGTTCTCGCCGACCAGATCCGACTCCCTCGCCGTCGATCCATCCCGATCATGACCGCAGGTGTCCTGATCGCTGGGGGCGTGACGCTCGTCACTGCAGGCTCGGTCTCTCACGCGCTTCCGGTCGTCTTCGTCGCCGGAGCCATCGCCGTCAGTGCGATGGTGTTGCCCGGCGTGTCCGGGGCCTTTTTTCTGCTCGTGCTCGGACAGTACTACTTCATGCTCGACGCGCTCAACGGGTTCGTCGACGCGCTGGTTGGCGTGCTTTCGGGGGGCAGTATCACGGAGGTGCTCGCGACAGGGACGGTCGTCGTCACCTTCCTGACCGGCGCAGTCGTCGGACTGCTTACGGTTGCACACCTCGTCAAGCGTGCGCTCGAACGCCATCGAGCCGAAACGCTTGCCTTCCTCGTTGCGCTCATGATCGGGGGACTGTTGCTTCCGGCCCAGCAGGTCACAGCAAACGTTTCAGTAACTGTCACGACGGAGTCAGTCACAACAAACATCGTAGAACCGCTCGTGCCGATACTTTTCGCTGTGATCCTCGGGGCGGCAGCAGTGCTCGCGCTGGATCGGTTCACTGACGACCTGGAGTACGCCGAGTCAGAGACACCTGATGGTACCCGCGAACCGACTGCCGAAAGAGGGTAATCGCTACCGCCTGGCTTCGAGACGCTGGAACACGAGCGTCGGGAACCGTGGGACGACAGTGGTTGGACGCCGTCCGTCGGAACTGCTCCTGTTGATGACGGTCCGTTCGAGAATTCCCGTCTCCGCCAGTTCGTAGACGAACCGCTGGACGGTGTTCGGCGAGAGATCGATCCGGCGGCCGATCTCAGCCGCGACTTCGCTGATCGTCGCCGCTTCCGGCCCGACCGAGAGCAGTTCGAGCAGTACGTTCCGACGGTTATCCGGCAGGGCGAGCACGCGTCCGATCTGGATGCAGTCCTCCGGTACCGCCTCCATACCGGCGGTGACGTCGTCGGACGTGATGTGGTCGTGTTCGCTCTCCTGAGCGTGAATCGCAGCACCAAACAGCGCGGCGAGAGCGTCGTGTGCGTCCCCGTCCGCCCAGCTTGCAACCTCGCGGGCGACTTCGTGAGAGACGGTCCCACTCGCCAGTCCGTAGGAAGCCCGTTCGGCGAGCAGATCGACCAGCGCGTGCGTCTGGTAGCGTGGGACGTCGACGACCTCTCCTGACCAGTCGCTGATCCCATCGTTGTGGATCACAAGGAGACACACTGACGCCTCGACCGGTTCGAGAAGCTCGGTCGCTTCGTCGACCGATAGCCCTCCCTCCTCGATGTGGTCGACTGCGATGACGACCGGCCGAGTGCCCTGTATCGTCGCTTCGAGACGCTCCGCGAGTTCGTCGGTTCCGATTCCGCGGCGGGGGACTGGTTCCGACGAAACCGTATCAAGGATCGCGTGATAGAACTGGAACGCACTGTCGATCTGTCTGGTGTTGACATACGCGAACTGCGCGGCTGGGGCAGCAGAGCCCGACCGGGTCGTCGTTCCGATCGATCCGCTCGTTTCGGTGAAGCTCTCGTTCAGATGTGAAAACAGTGAGGTGACAATTGCCGATTTACCCGCACCACCTGGACCACAGACTGCGACGTTTTCAGGGATCGACCCCTCGAAGACAGGACCGAGCGCATCGAGCAGTCGCTCCAGTATCGCCCCACGACCAATCGGCTCCGGGAGGTGTACGGCTGGATTCAGCGCACTCTCCTGGGTGATAACCGACTGCGCCGCGGTCGTCTGCTGGCGACGGGCGATCCGTTCGCTCAGATCCATTGACTGTCACCTAACTGTGGGGTACTCATTATTCTTCCGAGACCAGTGCGGCTTCGAGTACCTCCAGTGGATGTTTGATCTCGTAGCCCGTCCCGTGTTCCATCTGCATCGCGCAGGTTGGACATTCGGTCATGCCGACGTCACCTTCGGCATGTTCCATGTGCTCGAACATCTCTTCACCGATCTCCATCGACACCTCGTAGTGTTCCGTTTTCCAGCCGTAGGTGCCGGAGATACCCGAACAGGAGTCACCAACGTCTTCGGCCATGACGCCGTCGATGTTCTCGATCAACTCGAGCGCTTGCCCGTCGAGACCCTGATTCCGCGAGTGACACGGTGCGTGATATGCCAGATCGGGGAAGTCGACTTTCGCGCCCTCGAGTTCGGCTTCGAGATCCTCGTAGATTCGCAGGTACTCCAGCGCGTCGTAGGTGTGATTCGAGACGTCCTCGATCCCGTCGATGTCGAACAGTTCCGGGTACTCCTGGCGGAGCGCCAGCGAACAGGAGGTACAGGAGGCGATAATGTCTGCTCCGTCCTCGATCGCTGCCGTCAGACTCTCGACGTTCGTCTCCGCGTGCCGTCGTGCGTCGCTCAACATCCCGTTAGCGAACATCGGCGTCCCCGAACACTTCTGTTCGGGAACCATGATCTCGTAGCCCAGCTCCTCGTAGACGTGTACGAGCGCTTTTGCGACTTCTGGGGTGTTGTAGTTCGAGTAACAGCCATGGAAGTACGCGACGCGCTTGTCGGGGTTCTGGACCTGTGCACCGCCGCGTTGTTTCCACCACTGACGGAAGGTCGTCGTCGCGAATTCGGGGAAATCGCGTTCGCTCGGGATTCCAAGCCCCTTTTCCATGACCCACCGGACCGGACCGAAGTTCATCACGAAGGTCGCCGTCCGGGGGAACAGACTCGCAAGATAGGCGGAGGTCCGGTAGTTCGACAGGATACGGTTCCGGATATACTCCACCGAGAGCTTGCTCATCTGGTTGTCGACGTACTGGCTCCGTGCCGTGTTGTGCATCTGACTCAACGGGACCTCGGATGGACAGGAGGTATCACACCGGAGACAGTTCGAACAGTCCGTGATCGAGTCGTCGATATCGTAATCGTCCTTTCGTTTGAGCCGCCACTGTTCGGGACCCTGGAACTTGGGGCCGGGGAAATCGTCGTCGACTTCCGCGACCGGACAGTTCGTATCGCAGGTCGAGCACTTGTAACAGTCGTCGGAGCCGGGACGGAGATCCATCCCGTCCGTTTCCGCGAACACATCTACCGGTTCGAAATCACTGGGTTGCTGGGAATCACTCATTGGAACTCACCTCGTCGTCAGGGTCGCACACGTCATTCATACTCGATCACCTGCCAGTTCACCTGCCGCGTATCCTGTCGCCAGGGAGACGCCGGAGCCGGATTTCTCGCTCGGGAAGTCATAGCCCCCGAGGACACTGCCCGCTGCCCGGAGGTTCTCGTATTCGGGGGCGTCGTCTGCATCGATCGGTCGGAGTTCGGTATCGACCGGGACGCCAAAGCGGGCGAACTCGTGATCGTCGAACGCACCGTCCTCGAACCAGTCGTATCGATCGGCTGGATGGGGGACGTGACAGTTGAAGACGGGTTCGTACACACCCTCCCGATCCGAGTCGATGCCTTTCCCGACCAGGCCACCCGTCGCGAGGATATACTGCTGGGCCTTGTACGGCACTTCCCGACCGGTATGGTCGCCAACGACACGATCGATCTCGCCGTTGACCTGTTCGACGTCGACGATCGGGTTGCCAGTCGACACGCGAACGCCGATCTCGTGAAGGTACTCGTACAGCCGGTCTTCGAGTCGGAGTCCGGGAAGGCTTGGTGGCCCCATCGGCACCTCGAAGACTGAGGCACCGAGTCGGTCTGCCAGTTCGGCACGAACCTCGGTCGCGTGATCGTCGCCAAGTACCGCGGGGAAGCCGATCCGCTCGTGGCCGTCGGCGTGTTCTTTCACACGCTCTGCGAGGGCGGTCCGAACTGGCATCGTCGTGCCGTCGACAGCGACCTCGTCGTCGCGATCGAGTAGATGGGCAAAGCGAGTCACCTTGGCGTCGTCACGAAGGTTGCCAGGGAACTCGATGGTGACGCCATCGGTCTCGTACGGGACGCCCGTCGCCGCAAGATGGTCCGCGGCGACCGGGGCGTCGAACTCGATCATCGAGTCGAATCCGACAAACAGCGTATCACCGTTCGCGCTTGCGATCCCGGGCGCTGCACTATCCGGATACCGTGCAGTCGGTTTGATCGCTCCGCCATGGGTCGGGACGAGCGCGTTCTTGTCGGTATGACTGCCAGCGTACATCTCCCCAGTGGCGTCGTCGAACATGTCTATTCCTGCTCTGACGGCGTCGAGTCCGGCCCGTTCGTAGGGGTGCCCTTCGGGCAACTCTGCGATCGCCTCGAACGGATCGACGACGGGTCCATCCCCATCCGGTGTGTAGCCGAGCAGGTCGATCAGTCCGCTGGCCTGTCGCATCGTGGACTGCTTGTGGGAGACGAGCCGGACCCGGGCACCCTGTTCGTGTGCACCGACCGCGGCGGCGATGCCGGCGAGGCCGCCGCCGATCACCAGCACGTCGTCTTCAATCGCCATCGTGTCCTCCGTCAGTCGCAACGGCGTCAGCTCCGGTTCCTGTACGCTCGGCGCTGGCGGACTCACCGCCATCGAACGCCGCGAAATCGACATCCTGCCCGAGTCGCGCTGGATCGGAATCGGCGTTGAGCGTCGTCGCGTGCAGCGCGTAGTTCAGCATCGCCTGCGAGAGCTGTTCACCCCAGAGTGCGTGTCGCTCGCCTTTCCAGCGCTCCTGGAACAGTTCGTCGTATGCCTCTCTGGCGATCGCTTCCTCGTACTCGGGGTGTAACAGGTCAGCCATTGCACGGGAACAGAAGCCGCCCTGACAGTTCCCCATCGATGCTCGTGTTCGGAGCCGAACCGCGTTGAGATCCGTGCCGGACTGATCGATCGCATCCACAAGTTCCGCACGAGTAACTCCCTCACACTGGCAGACGACGGGGTTTGGCCCATCCACATCGAGTACCTCCTCGGTACGACTGCCAAGCCGCTGCTTGCTCCGGCGCGCGATCGGGGACCGGAGGCCGAACTGGTCCATCGCATCGTCGAGTACCCCCGTATTCTCGCTGCCGGGCAGCGGAACCTCAGCGGTTCGGCACTCGGCATCGATGCCGAGGCGCTCACAGACGTGGTCCGAGAGCTGCTCTGCCATCATCCGATAGGTGGTAAACTTCCCGCCAACGATCGTCGTCATTCCCGGGAGGTCGTCCCGGTCGTCGTGGTCGAGCAGGAAGAACTGTCGCGTGATATCGGTTGCGTCTTCGGTCCCCGTGTCCGGCGGCTCGTACAGCGGACGGACGCCCCAGAACGAACGGAGCGTTCGCGACTCGTCTAAAATCGGCACGAGTTCTTTGAGCTCTTCGATCATCAGGTCGACTTCCCACTGTTCTTCGGCGTAGTCCTCGGGATCCTCCACCTCTTCATCCGTCGTGCCGAGGATAGCGGCCGTCTCGTGTGGAACGATAATATCCGCGTCACCTTTCGGCTTACAGCGGTTGATGACCGTATCGACCTGCCGTGCGTTCATCACGGTCATCACCCCCTTGGAGGGGCGGACCTCGATATCGACGCCCGCCATATCGCCGATCCGACCAGTCCACGCTCCGGCGGCGTTGACGACGTGGTCCGCGTAGATCTTCTCTGTCTGTCCTTCGTTTCCGTGCACGCGCTTGCCCGGACCACTCTCGTGAGTCACCTCGACCCCGACGACTTCCCCATCTTCGAGGAGTACATCGGTGACCGGTGCGTGTGTCTCGATGCGTCCCCCGTGATTTTCGGTACTGACGGCGTTGGCGACACACAGGCGGAACGGATCGATCGCCCCGTCGGGCACCTTGATTGCGCGCTCGATATCTGTGGCCAGATACGGCTCGACCTCTCTGGCCTCTTCGGGGGAAAGTACTTCTGCAGGGATATCACACTCCCGACAGCCTTCCAGCTTCTTCTGGAAATACTCGTCCGAGTCCTGTGGACGCTGGACGAATAGACCGCCCGTCATTTCGACGCAGTGGCTTGCGATATCCCGAAGGATCCTGTTCTCGATGATGCACTCCTTGGCGCTTTCCTGATCCGAGACGGCGTACCGTCCGCCGCTGTGGAGCAGGCCGTGCATCCGGCCCGTCGTTCCGTGCGTAAGGTTCCCCTTCTCGACGAGTGTGACGTCGACACCTCGCATCGCGAGGTCGCGCGCGATGCCGGTGCCGGTCGACCCACCGCCGATGACGAGGACCCCGGTACTGGATTCCATCTGTCCTCTGAATCGTGGTACTGTTGTTACTTTACTTTACCGCTGTTTTCGAACCAACGATAAAGAACATGTGAATACCTATTTCTTCGTAGATATGACGGGTTTTATTGGCGGAAACGCCCCAATTCACGGCAATTGGTGGCGTCGAGTGGAAACATTTATAATGAATGTACTTGTTGTTTACTGATATCACGGCGCTACGAGTAAAGTGCCGTGGGAACGGACACCGCAAACAACCGAATTCGGACGAAACCAACCGAAACCATGACACAAGACACCTACGTCGGCGCAGTCGACCAGGGAACGACAGGAACGCGCTTCATGGTGTTCGACCACAGCGGGCAGGTAGTGGCGAACGCCTACGAGAAACACGAACAGATCTACCCGGAGCCGGGCTGGGTCGAGCACGACCCCCGCGAGATCTGGGAGAACACGAAACAGGTCATTCAGGACGCACTCAACGATGCTGGCCTGACCCCGGACCAGCTGGAAGCGATCGGCGTGACGAACCAGCGCGAGACGACGCTGCTGTGGGACGCCGATACGGGTCGGCCGCTCCACAACGCACTGGTCTGGCAGGACCGCCGGACGACCGACCGAATCGAGACGCTGCAAGAGGAAGGTAAAGCGGACGACGTACAGGCCAAAACCGGTCTCGAACCCGATGCGTATTTCTCCGCGACGAAAGCCGAATGGTTGCTGGACAACGCTGACCCGATCAAGACCCAGCGCGCCCGCCCCGCCGACGTTCGCGAACGCGCCGCAGAGGGCGACGTGCTCTTTGGCACGATCGACACGTGGGTCATCTACAACCTGACTGGCAACCACATCACCGATGTCTCGAACGCATCGCGGACGATGCTGTTTGACATCCACGAGATGGAGTGGGACGACGAACTCTGTGAGGAGTTCCGCGTGCCCAAGGAGATGCTGCCGGAGGTCCGTCCCTCCAGCGACGAGAAGACGTACGGCTCGACCGACTCCGATGGCTTCCTGAACGCGGAAGTCCCTGTCGCCGGTGCGCTCGGGGACCAGCAGGCGGCCCTGTTCGGCCAGACGTGTTTCGAGGCTGGCGATGCAAAGAACACCTACGGAACAGGGAGCTTCTTCCTGATGAACACGGGCAACGAGGCCGTCACCAGTGAAAACGGCCTGTTGACGACTGTTGGCTTCCAGCGCTCGGGTGAGGAGGTCCAGTACGCGCTCGAAGGATCGATCTTCATCACCGGCGCGGCGATCGAGTGGCTCAACGATATGGATCTCATCGAGGACGCCGCCGAGACCGAGGAGCTCGCGCGCAGCGTCGACTCGACGGACGGCGTCTACTTCGTTCCCGCGTTTACTGGACTCGGTGCGCCACACTGGGACCAGCGTGCACGCGGGACGATCGTCGGCATGACGCGTGGGACCCGACGCGAGCACATCGTGCGGGCAACCCTCGAATCCATCGCGTATCAGACCCGCGACGTCGCCGAAGCGATGGAGGCCGACAGCGGGATCGACATGCAGACGCTGCGTGTCGACGGCGGTGCAGTCAAGAACAACTACCTCTGTCAGCTCCAGTCCGACATCATCGACACGGATATCGCACGTCCGGAGGTCGACGAGACGACGGCGCTTGGCTCGGCCTACGCGGCCGGTCTCGCGGTCGGCTACTGGTCTGACCTCGACGAACTCACCGCGAACTGGCAGATCGACCGAGAGTTCGAGCCCGAGATGTCGAACGAGGAGGCGGACAAACTGTACAGCCGCTGGTCCGACGCCATCGACCGCTCCCGTGACTGGGCCCGTGACGGTGGTGACTGAACGTGGTACTCGAAGCAACGCTACTGGGGGATCCGGTCTTCTGGATGGCGGCGTTCGCAGGCGGTGCCTTCGCAGCCTCGATCGGTGCCCTTCCGGCATTCGTCTTCACCGGCTTCATGGTCATTGCCGGGGAAGCGGCCGCTGCCGCAGGTGCAGAGGGTGTAATCACCGGCTCAATCGGGTTCGGTCCAGTCTTTGGTCCGCACATCGGCTTCGCGGCCGGTGCCGCAGCAGCTGCGTACGCTGCAAAGCAAGGGTACCTTGACGATGGGAAAAACATCGTCGACGGGTTAGGAACGCACAATGTCGATGTACTCCTTGTTGGTGGTCTGTTTGGCGTAATCGGCTTTGCTGGTGAGCAGATGCTGAACTACGTCGGCTCGCCGACTGATAACATCGCCCTGATGGTGTTCCTCTCCGCGCTGATTCACCGGGTCGTCTTCGGCTACAGCATCATCGGGGAGATCACCGGCGACGGCATCTTCGACATGAGCCCCGCCGAACGAGACGAAGAGGAAGCACCGGGACTCTGGCTACCGCACATGTACAAATGGGGCGGGGTCACGATGATCGGTCTCATCGCGGGTCTCGTCGGTGGGTTCGTTTACCTCGAAACGGGTAGCGTCGTGCTCGTCTTCGGTATCAGCGCGGCCAGTCTGGTATTCCTCAACTGTGGGGTTCCGGACTTCCCGGTTACCCACCACATGACACTTCCCGGGGCAGCCGGGGCGTTCGGTGTAGCTGCTGGTGGACTGGCCGGTCCGGAAGTCGCCATGCTCGCGGCAGCCGGACTCGGCATCTTCGGGGCGCTCTCGGGTGAGGTCTGTGCCCGTGTGTTCTACGTCCACGGTTCGACTCACGTTGACCCGCCAGCGTTCGGTATCGCTGCGTCCGGGTTCCTCCTGACGATCCTGGCGCTCATCTTTGGGGACTTCGCCGCGTTCTGGGCGTTCCCCGAGTCGATCATTGGACTGGACCTGGGAGCATAAGGTCCACACCAGTTTTTTCAGTGTGACCGCATCGTAGCAGCTCATTCATCTCTTTTGAGTGTGGTCACTGTCACTATGCTCTGTTCGAGTGGGGCTACCGTGCCGATGTCTTGAAAAAAAGGCGATCAGTCGTCTTCGTCGTGGTTGCGTCGAACGGTGACGACTGGAACATCGGACGTACGGAGCACTTTCTCGGTCACGCTACCGAGCAGATATCGGTCGATCCCCGATCGCCCGTGAGTCCCCATGACGACGAGGTCGATATCGTTGTTGTCCGCGTAGCCGACGATCACTTGGTGGGGTTTCCCAACACGAACTGCCGACTCGACTGCAAGTCCCTCAAATTGTTCGGCTGCCTCGGAAACGACTTCCTCGCACCGCTCCCGGTGGGCATCCTGAAGCTCCGTTGGATCCCTTCCAGCCATCGCTGCCCGCCCCCGTTCGTGTCGATCCGGATCGGTCTTCTCGCCGGCCATTCCCGACGTTACGTCGGGTTCGGGGCTGCCGATCATTCCGGTCGGGCCGTTCTCGCTCTCGTAGCCGAGATACGACGAGTCGGCGACGTGCAGGACGTGCACCGTTGCATCGTACGTTTCAGCCAGATTGCGGACGTGACTGGTGGCGGCATCTGCGCCTTCACTCCCGTCAGTCGGGTACAGAATTGCGTTGTACATAATCTCTCCCGATTAGCCACTCGGGCATATATAACGTTCATTCCAAACAAACATATCTTTATGGGCTCATTCAGGGTTTCGCGCAGATAGCAAAACACGGTGAATCGGCCGTGGAGACTCAGATATAATTATATACGTTCGTGAGCAATACCAGTCCATGTCGGAATACAAGTTCTCAAACCGGGTCAAAATCGCCGATAAGTGGAGCTGGGTGGTCTCGACGCTGGTTACGGTGGTGTTCTTTACGGCGAGTCTTCTGCTGACGATGCACGCGGAATTTAGTGCGATCGTCGCCGCTGGTGTCGGTATCAGTATCCAGTTTCTGCTCCCGTACTACGTCAGTATGGCCGTTCCCGCCGACGAGCGCCAATCGCTCGCCGACCACCCGACTGCGGACGACTTTCACCATGGCGCGGTTGGGGGGGCGTTGCTTCTCGGATCGCTCGGCGGGTTCGTAACGATGCTCGTTACCACCGATCTGAATATCAGCCTCCTCACTGGCTGTTTCCTTGCCGTTATCGGGTTCATGCCGCTTCGTGGAATGCTCCCTCGGCGGTGACCGTCGATGACAAACCAATTGATTGACGGATCCGACCACCTCGGACTCGAGCGACGCGACTATCGGAATCTGGCTCTCACTGTCGCAGTAATGTCGATGTTATTCTTTGCGTTCATCGATGGGTCTGTCACGACCAGACTGCTGACCGCCCTTGTCGGTGGGTTGATCGCAGGTGTCGTTTTTGTCGTCGTCACGGTCATCATCAACGCGTACAAGCCTGATCACTGGTGACTCCAGCCCGGTCGACGTGGAATACGGTGGATTCAGCACGGAACAGCGCACAAGTCCACGGCTTCAGTCGTTGGTGGCTGATCCATACCAAACGCCAGCGCTTCAGCCCGCCGGGAAGTGCAGTGACGAGTCCTGACTGCCGTATTCTGGACGAGTCCATCTGTGTGGTACGTTTATTATGAATACTGGCGTCATCTATTATTAGGACCTCGCCGGGAGTACTTACCGATGCGTGTCATACACCGGCGGGACCAGTTATTCACCTATGACAGACAATACTTATGTGGGCGCTGTCGACCAGGGAACCACAGGAACACGGTTCATCGTGTTCGACCACAGCGGACAGATCGTGGCCAACGCCTACGAGAAACACGAACAGATCTATCCGGAACCGGGCTGGGTCGAGCACGACCCCCGAGAGATCTGGGAGAACACCAGAGACGTCACCAATCAGGCGCTTTCGGATGCGGGCATCACCGCGGACCAGCTCGAAGCCATTGGCGTGACGAACCAGCGCGAGACGACGCTGCTGTGGGACGCCGATACGGGTCGACCGCTCCACAACGCACTGGTCTGGCAGGACCGCCGAACGACCGACCGCATCGAGACGCTGCAAGAAGAGGACAAGGCCGACGACGTGCAGGCCAAAACGGGACTGGAGCCGGACGCGTACTTTTCGGCGACGAAGGCCGAGTGGTTGCTGGACAACGCCGACCCGATCAAGACCCAGCGGGCCCGCCCCGCCGATGTCCGGGAGCGCGCCGCAGAGGGCGACGTGCTTTTTGGCACGATCGACACCTGGGTCATCTACAACCTGACTGGCAACCACATCACGGACGTGACGAACGCATCGCGGACGATGCTGTTCAACATCCACGAGATGGACTGGGATGACGAACTCTGTGAGGAGTTTCGCGTCCCCAGAGAGATGCTACCGGAGGTCCGTCCCTCTAGCGACGAGGAGACCTACGGCAGTACCGACGCCGACGGGTTCCTCGGTACCGAGGTACCGGTCGCAGGTGCCCTTGGTGATCAGCAAGCGGCGCTGTTCGGGCAGACCTGCTTCGAGGCTGGCGATGCCAAAAACACCTATGGGACGGGGAGTTTCTTCCTGATGAACACGGGTGACGAGGCCGTCACGAGCGAACATGGCCTGCTGACGACGGTCGGCTTCCAGCGCTCGGGCGACCCCGTCCAGTACGCACTGGAAGGGTCGATCTTCATCACTGGCGCGGCGATCGAGTGGCTCGAAGACATGCAGCTCATCGAGGACGCTGCTGAAACCGAAGAGCTCGCACGCAGCGTGGACTCGACGGACGGCGTCTACTTCGTTCCCGCGTTCACTGGACTCGGTGCACCCCACTGGGATCAGCGTGCACGCGGGACGATCGTCGGCATGACCCGCGGGACCCGACGCGAGCATATCGTGCGGGCGACGCTGGAATCGATCGCGTACCAGACCCGCGACGTGGCAGAGGCAATGGAGGCCGACAGCGGCATCGACATGCAGACACTGCGTGTCGATGGTGGTGCGGTCAAGAACAACTACCTCTGTCAGCTCCAGTCCGATATTATCGACACGGACATCGCGCGTCCGGAGGTCGACGAGACGACCGCACTCGGTTCGGCGTACGCCGCTGGCCTCGCCGTCGGCTACTGGTCGGATCTGGACGAACTCACCGCGAACTGGCAGATCGACCGCGAGTTCGAGCCCGAAATGTCGAACGAGGAGGCGAACAAACTGTACAGTCGCTGGTCCGATGCCGTTGATCGCTCCCGTGACTGGGCCCGCGACTCTGACGAGTAATTCTCCGTAGCTTATTTTTGTCGCAAGTATACAGGAACGAGAGCCTCCGACAGTATGAACTTAGTGAGGGCCGATAACGTCGTTTCATCTGTCGAGAGTCTCTCTACCCTGCTCCGGTGATGCCGTCCGTTCGTAGCCTCTGGAGTCCCTTTACTGGCAACGTATCTGGGACTCGGGGGAACATTTATCACTGATACTGGAAATTTTCTAGCAAGGAATCGCTGGCGGCTGACCGTATTTGACCTCGCTATCCGAACTGGGGGGATCCCGGAACACGAAACCATGACAGACAACACCTATGTTGGCGCAGTCGACCAGGGAACGACAGGAACACGCTTTATGGTGTTCGACCACAGCGGGCAGGTCGTGGCGAACGCCTACGAGAAACACGAACAGCACTATCCGGAGCCGGGGTGGGTCGAGCACGACCCCAACGAGATCTGGGAGAACACGAAAGCGGTTACGGAACGGGCCCTTGGCGCTGCAAACCTCTCTGCGGACCAGCTCGAAGCGATCGGCGTAACCAACCAGCGCGAGACGACACTGCTGTGGGACGCCGACACCGGGCGGCCGCTGCACAACGCACTGGTCTGGCAGGACCGCCGGACGACCAGCCGGATCGAGACGCTGCAAGAGGAAGGCAAAGCCGGCGACATACTGGATAAAACCGGTCTCGAACCCGACGCATACTTTTCGGCGACGAAGGCCGAATGGCTGCTCAACAACGCCGATCCGATCAAAACCCAGCGCGCACGCCCCGCCGACGTTCGCGAGCGCGCGAGCGAGGGCGAGGTTCTGTTCGGGACGATCGATTCCTGGCTGATCTACAACCTGACGGGTAACCACATCACGGATGTGACCAACGCCTCGCGGACGATGCTGTTCAACATCCACGAGATGGAGTGGGATGACGAACTCTGCGAGGAGTTCCGCGTTCCAGAGGAGATGCTACCGGAAGTCCGCCCGTCCAGCGACGAGAACTACTACGGCTACACCGATCCGGACGGCTTCCTCGGCGAGGAGATTCCGGTCGCGGGCGCACTTGGCGACCAGCAGGCCGCGCTGTTCGGGCAGACCTGCTTCGATGCGGGTGATGCGAAAAACACCTACGGGACGGGTAGTTTCTTCCTGATGAACACGGGCAACGAGGCCGTCACCAGCGACAACGGTCTGCTGACGACAGTTGGCTTCCAGCGCTCGGGCGAACCCGTCCAGTACGCGCTGGAAGGGTCGATCTTCATCACCGGTGCGGCGATCGAGTGGCTCGAAGATATGACGATTATCGACGCCCCGGCCGAGACTGAAAAGCTCGCACGGAGCGTCGACTCGACGGACGGCGTCTACTTTGTTCCTGCGTTCACTGGACTCGGCGCGCCCCACTGGGACCAGCGTGCACGTGGAACCCTGGTCGGACTAACCAGGGGAACGCGACGTGAACACATTGTGCGGGCAACGCTGGAAGCCATCGCGTACCAGACACGCGACGTGGCCGAAGCCATGGAGGCCGACAGCGGCATCGACATGGGTGCTCTCCGTGTCGACGGCGGCGCGGTGAAAAATAACTTTCTCTGTCAACTGCAGTCCGATATCATCGGCTCGGGAATCGTCCGACCACAGGTCGACGAGACGACTGCTCTGGGGTCAGCCTACGCGGCCGGTCTCGCCGTGGGCTACTGGTCGGATCTGGACGAACTCACCACGAACTGGCAGGTGGACCGACAGTTCGAGCCCGAGATGGAAGCCGAACGTGTGGACCGCCGGTACGAGCAGTGGTCGGATGCGGTCGAGCGGTCGCTCGACTGGTCGGGAGAGTGAACCGCTTCGGGGCCAACCCCCGATGTATTCTCCATCACCGCCTGATTATCGCACCGATCGCTATCGTCGGTGGCTTCGAAATCAGCGTCTGGGTCCCGCTGTCGGTCTACCCCCCGATTCGACACCCCGTTTTTTGTCCGTCTGTCGCCACGTACGAGTATGAGCGCCAACCTCCTCGTCTACGGCTCGTACGGCTACACCGGCTCGCTGGTCGTCGACCACGCTCTCTCCAGGGGACTCGATCCGATCCTCGCCGGACGTCGGGCCGAACCGGTCGAACGACAGGCCGACGAACTGGGCTGCAGCCATCGCGTGTTCAGCCTCGAACACCCAACCGTCATCGCCGACCAGCTGGCCGATATCGATGTCCTGTTGAACTGTGCCGGGCCGTTCTCCGCGACGGCAGATCCACTCGTCTCGGCGTGTCTCGCGACCGAAACACACTACCTCGATGTCACTGGTGAATATCGGGTCATCGAACGCATCGCCGAGCGTGACCGGGACGCCGAGCAGGCGGACATCACGCTGCTTCCGGCGGTTGGCTTCGACGTCGTTCCGACTGACTGTCTGGCCGCGACTCTGGCGTCCGACCTGCCCGACGCGACACGGCTCGAACTCGCCATCGACGGCGGGACGACCATCTCACAGGGTACTGCAAAATCGCTCGTCGAGGGACTCGGCTCGCCCGGTGCGGTCCGGCGCGATGGACGACTCGAAGACGTCCCTGCGGCGTGGAACTCCCGCGAGATCGACTTCGGTGACGGTCCCGAATCGGCGATAACGATCCCGTGGGGCGATGTCGTCACCGCGTTCCACTCGACCGGGATCGGCGATATCGAGGTGTACACCGCGGTGCCGGAGCCAGCGATCACCGCGATGCAACGGACGCGCCCGCTCGGTGCCCTGCTGCGGACCGAGCCGGTCCAGCGACTTCTCAAGGGGGTGGTCGAACTGGCGATCTCCGGGCCGTCCCCGCAACAGCGCGCCGAGAACGTCTGTCGTGTCTGGGGGCGAGTCACGAATGATGCGGGCGAGAGCGCTACTGGACGGCTCCGGACGCCCGATCCGTACGAGACGACGAAGCTGACGACAGTCGAGGCGGCGAGACGTCTCCTCGAAGACGACATTTCGAGCGGGTTTCAGACCCCGGCGACGGCGTTTGGAGCCGACTTTGCGACCGAGTTCGAGGGCATCGAGCGCGTGGAGTGAGAACTACTCCGGCTCCTCCGCTGGCGTCTTGACGATCGAGACCGGTCTACTCGCCCGCCGTGCCACCCGCTCGGTGACGCTCCCGAGCAACTGTCGGTACTCGCCCGGTCGTTCTTCCGTGCCCAGGATGATCACGTCGGCGTCGACCTCGTCGCCAGCGAGGAGGATTTCGCGGTGGGGAACGCCACGTTCGAGCAGGGTCACGACCTCAACGCCCTCCTCGGCACCCAGTCGCCCCACCTCGTCGAGCACGTCGGTCCCGCGCCGTTCGAGGCCCGATTCCAGGCCCTCGCGGTCGTGGACGTACTCGTCGCCGCCGTAGGCCTGATAGACGTCCTCGTCGATCACGAACAGAGCATACAGCGTCGCGTCGTGTGCGGCCGCGAGGCCGATCGCGTGGCGGGTCGCCCGGTCCGCACCGTGGGTTCCGTCCGTCGGCAGCAGGATGTGGTCGTACATGGTCCGTTCGAAGTTGTCCGTAAGAGAACAAAATACCTGGCCCTGGTTTTCGGGTCGTGTTCAGATAAGCTGATTCCATGCGAAGGCGAATGATCTGAGCCAGTCGTCGGCAGTTTCTGCTTCGGCGTGGCTAAAGCTATTACTAAACGAAGAAGTTCGACGTTTGACTTCTCGAAAGACACGTTCGACGCTATTCCGATTTCCACGTTTTTCGTATCTGAAATCGAGGCCGTGTCGTGAGCACGCCGTTTGCAGTGAGGTTGCGCCATCGACGAGAAACACTGCATCGTCAACGTCGTGTTTCTCCCGTAGCGTGGTAAGAAACGATTGGGCGAGAACAGTGGTAGTGGTGGGTTCAAGCTGTGTATGGAGTAATTCGTTCGTTTCTGGATCGACAGCAGCGTACAGCCAGTACTGCTGTCCATTGAGTCGGATCACGGTCTCGTCAACCGCAATGTGATCCGGGCTTTGTCCATCTTCGGGCTGTAGATCAGCCTTGTGAACCCAGTTGTGAACGGTTGATCGAGCCCGTTTGACACCGAATAATTCAAGAATAGAAACGGTATTCGAAAGTGATAGTCCAGCAAGATGGAGCTGAATACCGAGCTTCATTAGCAGCTCCGGTGTCGCCTCTCGTTCAACAAACTCTAAGTCGATCTGGTCGATACTATCGTTGAGGCGGGCGTTTTCGGGCATGAATCACTTTGAAAACGCACCGCCTCACTTTTCAATCCTTATCTGAACACCGCCGGTTTTCGCTGGATGATCCCGCGGCCACTCACAGCTCTCCCGACCGCGCTAGCTCCCGTATCTCCGTCGCGCGCTCCCGTATTGCCGTCAGCTCGTCGTCGTCTTTGTTGTCCAGATGACTGTACACCAGCCCCATCCGGTGGTTGCTCCGCAAGTCGTCTTCGTTTCGATCGAGAAAGTCCCAGTACAGCGCGTTGAACGGGCAGGCCCCCTCGCCGGTCGTTTTGGTGTGGTAGTACGGACAGTTCCCGCAGTAGTCGCTCATCTTGTTGATGTAGTTCGCCGAGGATGCGTACGGCTTCGTGGCGAAGACGCCGCTCCCGAACAGCCCCATCTCGACGACGTTCGGGGTCGTTACCCAGTGAAAAGCGTCGACGAAGCCCGCGTGGAACCAGCGGTTCAGCTGAGCGGGCTCGACGCCGTAGAGCAGGCCGAAGTTCGAGAGGACCATCAGTCGCTGGATGTGATGGGCGTAGCCCCGCTCCCGGACGCTGCCGACGCTCTCGTCGAGACAGTGCATGTCAGTCTCGCCGGTCCAGTACGCGGGCGGCAGGTCCTCGTCGGCATCCAGCTGGTTTGCCCCTGCGAGTTCGGGCATCTCGCGTCGGTAGACGTGACGGACGAACTCGCGCCAGCCGATCACCTGCCGAACAAAGCCCTCGACGCTGTTCAGCGGCACGTCCTCACGCTCGCCTGCCTCGATGACACGCTCGACGACCTCCGCAGGATGGAGCAAGCCGACGTTGATCGCGGGCGAGAGCAGGGCGTGATACATTCCCCACTCGTCGTCGACCATCGCGTCCTGATAGGGGCCGAAGGCTGGAAGTCGATTCTCGCAGAAGGACTCCAGCGCGTCACGGGCGTCCTCGCGGGTCACGGGCCAGCGGAAGGGTTCGGGATTGGCCCAGTCGCCGCCGTAGGGTGGCTGGTCGTAGCTCCCCTCGAACGTCTCGGTGACCCATTCGATGACGCGGGCGGTCGTCTCGTCGGGCTGGTAGCCCGGGGGCTCCGGCGGATCGACGTCCTCCCCCGGGCTCTCGCGGTTCTGGTCGTCGTAGTTCCACTCGCCGCCAACCGGCTCGTCGCCGTCCATCAGGTAGCCCGTCTTCCGGCGCATGAACCGGTAAAAATCCTCGTGGCGGTAGCCCGCGCGGTCGCCAGCCCACTCGTCGAACTCGTCGGGCGAGCAAAGAAACGTCTCGTTTTCGACGAACTCGATCGATCCGCCGTGTGTAGTGACGATGTCATCGAGGCGCTGGGCCCCGTTCGCGCTCGCCGGACGCATCGCCACCAGTTCGTCATCGGGATGCTCCGCAAAGTGACGTGCCAGCCCCTCGTCGAAGCTCTCGGCCTGCTGGTAGTGTACCGTACGGCCCTGCGCTCGCAGGTCGTCGCGGAAGTGCCGCATCGCACTGAACACGAGTACGAGCTTGTGTGGGTGATAGGGGAGTTTGCGGGCGAACGATTCCGCTTCGATGAGCAGGACTGACTCGTCAGGTCGCCGGGCCTCCGGTCCCCGGTCACGGAGTAGCCCATCGCCGAGTACGAGTACGGTCATCGTCGGTTCGCCGTTCCGCTGCCGTCTGTCGTGATCATTCGATTCTGGTTACGGCGGTATCGACAAAACCCTTCGGCCTACGGCGGAGCGCCAGGTCCCTACCACGGGGTCCAGTCACCGTCGACCACCCGATGCTCGCGGTCGATCTCGTCGATCGTGCGGATGTCCTCGGCATCGAGCGAGATGTCGAGTGCGCCGTAGTTCTCGCGGATGTGTGCGGGCGTCGCCGACTTCGGGATCGCGGCAACGGTCTCTTTTTCCAGCAGCCACGCGAGGCTGACCTGTGCCGGAGTCGCGTCGTGTTTTTCGGCGATCTCGACGATCTCGGGCACGTCGAACACCTCTCCGCGGGCGATCGGCGAGTACGCGACCAGCCAGTGGTCGTCCTTGCGGGCGTACGAGCGCAGTTCCTCCTGTGGGAGCAGCGCGTGACACTCGACCTGGTGGGCGAACAGATCGACCCCCCGGTCGTCCAGTCCCTCGATGGCCTCCTCAAGCAGTTCCGGCGTGAAGTTCGAGAGTCCGACGTGTTCGACGAGTCCCTCCTCGACGATGGCGGCGAGCCCGTCCAGCGTTGCTTCCGAATCGTAGGTATCGAGCGGCCAGTGGACGTACTGCAGATCGATCGTATCGACGCCGAGACGCTCCGCGCTCTCGCGGGTCGTCTCGACCACGTCGTCGTACGCGAGGTTGCCGGGATCGAGTTTCGTCGCGACGAAGACGTCCTCGCGGTCGACGTCCGAGTCGGCCAGCGCCTCGCCGACGTACGCCTCGTTGTCGTAGCCCTGTGCGGTGTCGAGGTGACGGTAGCCGGTGTCGAGGGCGGTCGTCACGGCGTCGATACACTCCGATCGATCGGTCATCTGGTAGGTTCCAAAGCCGAGTCGGTGGAAGCTCATGTATCAACATTTTATGCCTGACCGTTTAATATTCTGGAAAACGGCAGCGTGCGATCTCTTTCACCTCGACCCGTGATCCATCGAAGGGACGACCACGAACTTATTATTGCGAGAACCCTAACCATTATCTGTGAATATCCATCGGCTGAAATGCAGGCTCGGGTTACACGACTGGGAGTACTCCCGTCGCCGGTTCGACGACGTCGTTCTCGTCGAAAAGCAATGTCTGTGGTGTTCGGCGGAAACGGCTGCTGCGAGCTATCCGGCGGAGGACCGTGGTCAGACGGAGAGCTCCGTGCGGGTCCACTGACCCTCTTTCACTACTCTCCGTCTGCCCGTGCCGAGAGGACGGCCGCAAGCAACTCCTCTTCGTGATTTGTCGCAACGCGAACGACCGCGTCGTAGAACTCGCTTCCAGTCAGGTTGCGGACGTCGTGGTCGGTTCGCAGCCGGGCGTCCACGAGGGCTTCGAGGTCTTCTAGCTCGCGCAGGCTAGACGGCCGGACGTAGATCGTTTGCTGGGCCGTCTCCTCGAACTCGAACGCAGGGGTGTCGATGTTCTCTCCCGTTCTATCCCCTATATCGTCGATCACGTCTTCTACGGTCTCCGCAATGGTAGAGACTGACGCCTCGACGGCCTCCGGGTCGACCGCCTCTCTGGCCTCCGTGACGACCTCCTCGAACGATTCGCTGCTGATCATCTCGTTCTCGGACTCATCGGCTGCCCGCTCTCCGGAATTTCCGGGAGCATCAGGGGTCCGGTCGGTCATCCGCTCCACCCCGCGTTCGATTGCGCCCTGTTGGTCCGCCCGATACTCCGCTTCTTCGGTATGCCAGCGGTTGCGTCCGTTCCCTTCATAATCACAATGTGTGGACCTTGTTATCCGTTTTTGGGTCCTTGTTACGTTCTTCTGCACCGTGTGGCATCATATATGTTACGCCTAACTGTCTCCCAGTCATCCTATCTGTGGCGTTTTCGTTGACGGCAAGGAGTTGTCGACCGGCACAAATTCTACAATGTTTAGAATGTTTGAGCCATAATAACTCGATAACTCGAAGCACGTGGGATGGCGCGTGGGCGTCACCTGCGCCCGACGCCTGTACGCCCGGTGTACTACCCTGTACTCGGTCGTTAGGTCGGCGTGTGAGGCCGTAAGGCCCCGGATGTTCTCCACTAGACACTCTATAACTAAGCCCGAAACACTCCGTTTTCGAGACGAACGACAGTGACGATTAAATACCAGCGGTTGGCGGCATCCAACATAAACCTAGCCGTCGGCAGTCCACCAGAACCATGTCCAACATGAACACATACAGCAGTACACGACACCGGAGCGAAGAGACGGAAGAAGATTCCAGAGAGGGCTCCACCTGTGGGGAGTGCGAGAGCGGGACGCTCGTGCACAACTCGGATCGCCACGAACTCGTCTGTAACGAGTGTGGACTCGTCGTCGAGGAAGAGTCGATCGACTACGGCCCCGAGTGGCGCGCATTCAACCACTCCGAACGGCAGGAGCGCTCGCGCGTGGGTGCACCCACGACGGAGCTAATGCACGATCGGGGGCTCACCACGAAGATCGACTGGCGGGACAAAGACGCAAATGGACGGACGATCCAGCCCGAGCAGCGAAGCCGGATGCAACGGCTCCGCAAGTGGCAACAGCGAATCCGAACGGGTGATGCCGGTGAGCGAAACCTCAAGCAGGCGCTCTCGGAGATCTCGCGGATGTCCAGCGCGCTCGGCGTTCCCCATTCGGTTCGAGAAGTGGCGAGCGTGATCTACCAGAAAGCGCTCGATGCGGACCTGATCCGCGGGCGATCCATCGAGGGCGTCGCGACGGCGTCGCTGTACGCTGCCTGCCGCCAGGAGAACATCCCGCGAAGTCTCGACGAACTGGCCGAGGTCTCTCGGGTCGACCGCAAAGAAATCGGGCGGACCTATCGGCATATTTCCCAGGAGCTCGATCTGGTGATGAAGCCGGTCGACCCGACACAGTATCTCCCACGCTTCTGTTCCCAGCTCGACGTCGATGGCGAGATCAGACAGCTGGCGAAGGAGATCCTCGAGACGACCGTCGCGAGCGGCGTCCACTCGGGGAAATCCCCGACCGGGTGTGCGGCGGCCGCCATCTATCTCGCCGCACAGCGCTGTAACAGGGAGATTACACAACGAGATGTCGCAGATGTCGCACAGGTCACTGTCGTCACGATCAGAAACCGGTACCAGGAGCAGGTCGAAGTCGTCGACGAGGATCTTCAGTCTGCGTGAACGAGAATGATGCCGTCGCTCCGGACGACGACGTAGTGATCTCCGAAGAGGAACGAGACGGTGGCATCCAGTTTCCCCTGAGAGCCAGTGGATAGCGCATCGAGCGCGTCGGGGTTTACGTACGTTCCGAGCGGCTCCAGATCGAGCGGATCACAGCCGGCGGTCTCGGCGACGGCTTCGATCACCGCGGTGCTTGTTTCCGTGTCGGCGTCCAGTTCGTACCGAACTGCTGACTCGTGGTCGAACTCGTTTTGTGGGGAGTGTGTGTCTGTCATCGTTGCGGGGGTCTATCATCGAATTCGTGGGGCGGTCGCCAGGTTTTGCTAGCAAGGGCCAGTTACTATACTACAGTTGGTCCCTTGAGGATATAAATATTTTCCCGAGATATGAATGTGCATTGATTGGAAGTGGTGTATCGCTACTGCGATCCGCCTTCAGGCGCGGCGAGTAACTGGCCGGGGACTCATTCAGATGGCGTATAAAAACATAATACGCAGCTATCCCTGAGTCGAGCCGATCCGCGACTGCGCGATACCGATAATATCCAACTTACCGATTGGCGTGCCCGCACAACCGATTTATATTCACAGTAAGCTGTGCCAAGCAATCACGAAGGAAAAGCATCATTTTTGTTTGATTAACTTTACAATGCAAGCCGTTGACTACTCAGATAGACAGAACAAAAGTCGGTGCGCCAGAGGCTGTACTGCAACAACGAATGAATGGGGGAGATTATGCACGAACGATACACCTGGACGAACGACGGACAACGGATTGGGGGAAAGTATGACAAGCAGTAATATGAGTGCGACGGCAACGGAGGAACCGAATCTGTCATCGGAACCACCGGCCGAGGGGGAGACAGAACCCGGGGACGGGGAGGTAGAAGACGAACCATCCCAGCTACCACTCGATATCGTTTTCGAGATACTGAAAAACAGACGGCGGCGACGTGTTTTGCACCACCTCAAAGAACAGGAGGACAACTCGATCGATCTCGGCAGCCTCGCCGAGCACGTCGCGGCACTGGAAAACGACAAATCCGTTGCGGCACTGACATCGGGGGAACGAAAACGCGTCTACGTCGGTCTGTATCAGTGTCATCTCCCGAAGATGAACGACGCTGATGTTGTCGATTTCGACCGCAATCGCGGGACGATCGAACTCGGCGAGACCGCCGATCAGCTAGACGAGTATCTCGGGGTCGATACCGAAGCGGAGCGGCCGTGGCCACAGTACTATCTCGGGATTACACTGGTCGGTGCTGGACTGTTCCTGATCGGCCAGGCAGGGTTTTATCCGGCCGACTGGCTCAGCTCCGCTGTCGTCCTCGTGATGGTCGCCGCGCTCGCGGGGTGTGCGGTGGCTCACGCCAGGACACAGCGGGACTGAGCGCTCCGTTCGCCGGTTCGAGAGCCATCGTATACGCTTCTTATCCGTACTAAGCAGTGGCTGCCGAGAGAGCACCTGATCTATAACAAAGGTGGGTGATGCGGTCGGTGGCTGTATCCGCTTCCCGGCGTTGCCGGAGGGATCTACAATGATCGTACAGCACACGTCCACAGCCCTGTCGAATCGTTCCGATGACCACCCGTACGGTACTGCCGTCGCCGGATTATGGCTCGAACGGCTATCGCTTTCGCGGAGGGGTCGATAATGTGTGGCATCACCGCGCGCGTCGGCCGCGGGGACGCGCTCGAGGAACTCCTGACCGGCCTCACGAACCTCGAATACCGCGGCTACGACTCGGCCGGGATCGCCCTCAAGAACGGTAGCGGTCTCGACGTTCACAAGCACGAGGGGAAGATCGCCCGGCTCGAATCACAGGTTCGAGAGGTTCGTCCCGCTGGCGAGATCGGGATCGGCCACACTCGCTGGAGCACCCACGGGCCGCCGACCGACGCGAACGCACACCCCCATACCGACTGCACCGACTCCATCGCGGTCGTCCACAACGGCATCATCGAGAACTACGACGAGCTCAAAGCCGATCTGATCGACCGCGGCCACGAGTTCGAAAGCGAGACGGATACCGAGGTGATCCCGCATTTGCTCGAAGAGGAGATTGCGGCAGGCCACTCGATGCAGGACGCCTTCCGGCGTGTCACGGCCCAGCTCGACGGTAGCTACGCGATCGCGGCCGTCTCGGCGGAAACGGATGTCGTCTACGCGACCCGGCGCGGCTCGCCGCTGATCCTCGGCCTCGGCGAGACGACGCAGTACCTCGCGAGTGACGTCCCGGCGTTCCTGGAGTTCACGGATCAGGTTATCTACCTCGAAGACGGGGACGTCGTTACCCTTACTCGGGACGGCTACGAGATCACCGACACCGACGGCTATCCGGTCTCCAGAGAGGTCCGAACCATCGACTGGGTGCCCGAAGACGCCGAGAAGGGTCGCTATGATCACTTCATGCGCAAGGAGATCAGCGAACAGCCCACCTCGCTGGGCCAGACACTCGAAGGGCGCATCGTCGAGGATCCGGACGGGGACGGCTCGACCCGACGCGTCAATCTGGAGGAGTTTCCGCCCGGGGCGTTCGCGGACGTTTCCGGGATTCAGTTCGTCGCCTGTGGAACGAGCTACCACGCCGCGCTGTACGGGCAGGCGATGCTCGCGCGGCGTGGTATCCGCTCGCAGACGTTCCGCGCGGGCGAGTACGCGATGCTCCCTGCTCCGGTCGATGAGGACACCCTCGTGATCGGCGTCACGCAGAGTGGGGAGACGGCAGACACGCTGGAATCGCTCCGCCGTGCATCCGAGGGCGGTGCCCGCACGCTTGCGCTGACGAACGTTGTCGGGTCGACGGCTGCCCGCGAGTGTGACGATGCGATGTTTATCCGGGCTGGCCCCGAGATCGGTGTCGCCGCGACCAAGACGTTCTCCTCGCAGGTCGCGTCGCTGGCGCTGCTGGCCGAGCGCCTCTGTGAGGACCGAACCGGACAGCCCTCGGCGTACGCCGACGAACTCCTGGACGGTCTCTCCGCGTTGCCCGGACTGGTCGAGCGCGTCCTCGACGACACGCGGGCGAAAGACGTGACCGACCGGTACCGTGGGATGGACTCGTACTTTTTCATCGGCCGGGGGATCGCTCACCCGGTGGCGATGGAGGGGGCGCTCAAGTTCAAGGAGATCACCTACGAGCACGCCGAAGGGTTCGCGGCCGGGGAGCTCAAACACGGCCCGCTCGCGCTCGTCACGCCGCGGACGCCTGTCTTTGCCGTCTTCACCGGGCGATACACCGACAAGATGCTCAGCAACGTCGAAGAAGTGCAGGCCCGCGGCGCGCCGGTGATCGGCATCGTGAGCGAGGAGAACAGCCGGGTGATCGAGACGGTCGATGATGCCATCACGATCCCGAAGTGTCACCCCGACATAGCGGGACTGCTGGCGAACGTCCAGCTCCAGCTGGTGGCGTATCACGTTGCCGACTATCTGGGTCGCCCGATCGACAAACCGCGCAACCTCGCCAAGAGCGTCACGGTGGAGTAGCCATGTCACGGATCGATCCCGATACCGTCCACGTCGACTGGTACCGGAACGGCGAGGACGAGCAGGTGCTGATCGGGCTCGACGGCAGCGACGTCAAGGTCGCGGTCGCGTTCCCACCTGACACCTCGAAACGCGAGCTTCGGGAGGTCTTTGCCGCCCGTGACAGGGAGTTGAGCCATTACTTCGAGTCACTGGCGCGATGCCGGTCATCGGGTGGCCCACAGCGACAACGATCCCGAGAGTAGTACGGCCAGTTCTGGGGATAACAGTCGCTTACCCCACCGTTTTGCCCGATAGGCGTCTGGTTACTTTACCCGGATAGGTCGACCGTTCAGATACGATATGCCCAGCGACTTCACCTTCGAGATCTACGCCGACCTCCTCGATGCGGGTCTGGAGGCTGGATACGAGTTCATCACAATCAGGGAGTATCTATCGAGCGATCCGCTCCCCGAACAGTTCCTGATCCTCCGTCCCGACGTCGAGTGCGAGTTCGACGAGGCCCCGGACCCTGTTCGAGCAAACGACCACGCGACTACCGCTACCGCACGAGGGCGCATTGCGGTCACGTAACGATGTCGGGATCAAAAATCGATGGCCCGCTGGCGCAGCTACCGCCGATGAACAGCGACGCCCTTGCCCCGGAGTCGGATGGCGGCCCCCTCGATGTCGTGATCACGATCCAGCATCCGGCCCACGTCCACTTCTTCCGGAACGCCATCGATATTCTCGAAGACCGGGGCCACGATATCCATGTCTTCGCCCGGGAGAAGGACATCGCTCTGGACCTGCTCGATATCTACGGGATCGAACACGAGGTGCTCGCCGGTGCGGCGAGTCATCTGCTGGGGAAAGCGACAGTCCAGTTGGCCTACGAGTGGCGGCTGTTCCGTCGGGCTCGCACTATCGACCCGGACGTCATGGTGGCGATCGGTGAGCCGGGTGTCGTCCACGTCGCGGCGCTACTGGGGTGTCGGAGCGTCGTCTTCACCGACACCGAACACGTCACCTACCTGAAACGGTTCGTCTATCCGATGGCCGATCAGGTCTGTAGCCCGGAATGCTACCGTGATCACATCGGGGACAATCACATCAAATACCCCGGCTACCACGAACTCGCCTACCTCCATCCGGATCGGTTCACGCCCGATCCCGAACCGGTACGGGAAATGGGGATCGATCCCGGGGACAGGCTGGTCGTTCTCCGGCTCGTTTCGTGGGAAGCCACGCACGATATCGGCGACTCGGGGATCGACGACGTCACTGACGTGGTCGACCGCCTCGAGGCCGCCGGCGCTACAGTTGTGATCACCGCCGAAGGAGAGCTCCCTGCCGAACTCGCACCGTACGAGATCACGGCCCCGCCCGAGCGGATCCACGACCTGTTGTACTACGCCGATCTCTTCGTCGGCGAAAGCGCGACGATGGCGACCGAAAGCGCCGTCCTCGGCACGCCTGCGGTTCTCGTCACGACGATCCAGGGGATGGGGAACGTACGGGAACTTCGCGAGGAGTACGAACTCGTTTACAGCTACGCCGATGGGAGCCGACACGCCGACGCGGTCGAGTGCGCTGTCGAGATCCTGGAGTCGGAGTCCGACGGACGCTGGGAGGAACGGCGTCAGCGATTGCTCTCGGAGAAGATCGATACGACGACGTTTCTCACAACGCTCATCGAGGACGGGCAGGTCGGCGCAGCGGTCTTCGAGAATCCACCGCCAATGGATCTCTGACCCCGAAGAACTTTCCAGCGTCGCTCACGACGGTGCGATTCCTCCGACTCACTCGATGTAGCCGAGGCCACGGAGCCTGTCCTCGACGTCCTGGAAATCGTCATCAGTCTCCGAACTCGGTCGCTCAGTGGACGGTTCGAGAACCTGCCGCTCCGGGGGCGAGTCGATCGTCAGTATCTCTTCGAGCACCCTGCCGTCGATCTGCTCGGGGATCGGTTCTCCGATACTGTGCAGGAGCGTGGGTGCCACGTCGTAGACGGTCGCGTCGTCGACTCGGGTGTTCGCCGCGATCGACGGCCCCCCCGCGAAGAAGATCCCCTCGTAATCGTGTGTCGCTTCCATCGCTCCGGTCTCGGTGACGAGCCTGTCGCTCAGTGCGGACTGGATGAGATAGCCCTCGCGACCCTTCACGATAAAATCCGGCGAACGGTCGTCCCGTGGGAACAGATCTTCGCCGTCGACCAGATCGAACAGCCGATCACCCGTCTCCGGATCCACAGCTGATTCGAACGTCTCCCGTAACTGGCGTTTGACCGTCTCGACGTCGTTCGGGTGAACTGTTCCGCGCTCGAACCGATCCGCCCTGTTCACGTACAGGTGACTGGTGCCGTGGAAGAAGGCGGTCGTGGCGTCGAAATCGACGTCGTACAGTGGGTGATCGCCCGGGACCTGTCTGGCGACGGCGTCGGTGAACTCATCGGGTAGCACCTCGACGAGTTTGGTCTGGTTGATACCGACCCCGTCGAGAACGCGCTCGACTGATGCCTTCGTAACCCCGAGTCGCTCCAGCACTCCCCGCCCGCTGTCGTCGCTCGCCCGGGCGAGGTATCCCTCGCGTTCTAGCAGTCTGTTCGGGTACGCGACCCGCGAGATCGGTCCGAAGCCGTGATCGGAGACGACAAAGAGGTTCGCGTTCTGGCGCTCGGTGTAGGCGATTACCTCGCCCAGGATGTCGTCGAGATATCGGTAGTGTTCGAGGATGACGTCCTCGTCCCAGTTGAGGTGCTGGAGCCGATCCGGCGCGGTGTACACAAAAAAGAACAGCCGCCAGTCGTCGGTGTTCATCAGCATTCGCATGAGTTCGCGGCGGTTCTCGACGTTCGCCTGCAGGTCCTCGACGAGTGCTGCCGGTTCGTCCGCGTACTCGGTCCACTTGAGGCCGATCTCGTACTCCGGAATCGAGCGCCGGATCTCGTCCCGTAACTCCGGTGGATGTGTGAACCCGTCGTTTTGCTCCGGCGTCATCATCCCGGTTACCATCTTGCCGTCGAACTCGCTGGCGGGATACGTCATCGGGACGTTCCCCACCATCGCTGGCGAGAGGTACTCCCAGAGTGCTGTCCCGCCCCGGTCGGCACTCGTCGCCATCCGATGTGTGTAGTTGTCCTGCAGTGTCTGAAAGTCGTATATCCCGTGTGTGTCCGCCCGAACGCCGGTTGCAATCGACGGCCAGGCCAGCGCAGTCTGCGGCGGGGTTGTACTCTCCAGCGGCCCCGATGCGCCCTCTTCGAACAGCGTTGCGAAGTGTTCGAGCTCTCCATCCTCCGCCCATCGTTCGACGAGGTTCCACGGAACACCGTCGAGTCCCAGCACAAACGCTTTGGTAGGCTGCATCTTTCACCTACGAGTCACTGTCCCGTTTCCCGGGTTTTGTAATGCCCGTCTTAGTCCCGTCAGGGATCGGGTATCTCCGCGCTACGGTTCACCGGAGCTGCTTGTATAGCCGCGAAACCAGCCCCATGCCTGGCGTATTGTGATGGATGCTGTAGTAGGTATAGAGGTCGGGTGCGAACTTCGCCTTGTAGCCACAGAGGCGCTGGTTGTTCGCGCCCACGAGGTCGTACCGATCCACCCCACGGTCCATCGCATCGGTCATGATATGCCAGTCCAGCCGATCGTTGATCGGGACGTCAGTTTCCGGTTTCGCGCCACCCTGCCACCGGTAGATCGTCCTGTCGTCTTCGATAGTCACGACGCCGCCGACGAACGCACCGTCGACCGTGCAGACGTATGGCCGCACCCGTTCTGCGCCGAGCCGTTCGTACAGCTTGGCAACGGTTTCTGGCGCCAGCTTGTAACTCTCACCCTGACGGGCGTGACGCTCGGTCACCTGTGTGATGATTCGCGTGAGAGCTCGCCGACTACCGATCGTTATCTCCACGTCGGCGTCGACCTCGTTGGTCGCGTTTCTCCGGGCATCGCTGCTGAACGATTTCAACAGCGTCTCCGGGTCTGGAGTGAGATCGACCACGTAGGTGTAGGCGATATCGACGTCGAACTCGTTCCAGCCGAACGGCCGCGGATCCTCGTACCATGGCCCGGTTCGTAGCTGTGTGAAGTTCGGATTCCACTCCGCGTCGAGGTACTCCACGCAGGCCGCGATGAACCCTTCGTGCCGTTGCTCCCCCTTGCGCCGCTTGAGCTTCTCGAAGTTGAGCAAGGCCGGGCCGAGGTAGCTAACTTTCAGATCGGGCGGCGGCGAGAACGCCGTGCTGATCGGCCCCCGTGAAAGCCCGAACACCGGAAGTATGCCGACCGGCTCCTGACCCTTGAACCCGACCAGCGGGTGTAGCTCGGTGCTGGAGTCCTCGGCGAGCACCTCCAGGGCCTCGTACCGGTGGAACGGAGTGCTGTGTGGCGAGCGCTCGACCAGCCCGTTCCATCGCCCACGACTATCGCTATCGAAGCGCTCGATCTCGATACTCATTCGATATACCCCAGATCGGCGAGTTGCTGTTCGACCTTGGCGTCATCCGTTCGAGTCTTCCCGTCTCGATGGTACTCTGGATACGCCTTCCGACCGGCCGGTTCGACACAGGGCATTGCGGAGCCGTCCATCCGGTCGCTGGCCGGGACATCCAGCGTTGCAAGGACCGTCGGTGCAATGTCGAACAGGTGGGCAGTCGCGGTTCCGGGCGCTTCTATCGCCGTGCCGGATACCGCGAAGCTCCCATCTATCTTGTGATTCCATGGCTCCTGTGGAGGGCCAAACTGGTCGCCGCGAAGGGACGCGGTCAGGAAGTGATCGAACTCCGCTGGAATCGTCACGATGTCCGGCGCGTTCTCAACGTGCTTGCCATGATAGAGCGACTCGCGGCGGACGACCGACTCGAACACCGGATCCCCGTTGGGTGTTTTGGCGCCTTCCAGCGCGTCGATGAGTCTCGTCCGGACGGTCTCGTACTCGCCGGGTTCGACGATCCCAGATGGTTCCCGTCCGACGAGGTTGATCCGGACGCCGAGCTCGATCCGGGATCGCATATACGCCGTTGACGACTCGAAATCGACCTGTTCGGCCGCTGCACGCGCGATGTCGCCGGGGACGCGTTTTGCGACGGTCTCTTTTAGTCCGACACGGTCGAGCGCCGCCGCGATCCGCTGGCTCGTCAGTCCGACGCTCGCGGCTGCTGACAGCGACCGCTCGAGGATCGATCGTTCGTCACTTTTCCCCGATTTTCCCTCCAGAAGCTCCGACTCCGCGATCGAGGACCACGAGGGCATTCCGCTTTCCCCGGCCGTGCGTTCGACGAACCCCTCGTCGGCGAGAAACTCGTTGACCCGGAACTCGTAGCCCTCGTACTCGCCGATCCCGTGGTCGCTGACGACGATTACGGTGTCGGGGTCGTGCTCGTCGATCGTCGCTCGCACCTGCTCGTCGACGGTTTCATAGATCCGCTCGACGACGTTCCAGTGGTCGGGGTACTCGTGAAATACGGTATCGGTCTGCTGGAATTGCAGGAAGCCAAAGTCGGGGTCGAACCGGTCGGCGAGGTAGCGAAATGCCTCACCGCGGCTTCGAGTCAACGAACAGTACTCCTCGATCTTTGCCTCTGATGGGGTCTTTCTGGCCGGGATCTCCCCGTAGATCCTGTACTCGCCGATCTCCTCACGGATGTCGTCTAGCAGGCCCTGGGGGTGACAGCGTGGATCTTCGGGAGCGGTGTAGCCGGGGACGATTGCACCGTCGATCTCGTCCGCCGGACCGGTAACCGGAACGTTGACCACAACGCTTGAGAACCCCTGCCGATCCAGCAACTCCCAGATGGCTAGCTCGTCCACGTCGGTCCGGTTGATAACGTCCCAGTCGTAGCCCTCGAACGTGAGAAAGCTAAAAGCCCCGTGTTGACCCGGGTTGACGCCGGTGTAGACGCCGGGCCAGGCACTCGGTGTCCACGGCGGGATCTGTGATTCGAGGGTACCGGAGACGCCCGACTCGAATAGCGATTCGAGCGTCGGTGTCGCCCCAGCCTCGAACAGCGGGTCCAGTACCCGCTTGCAGGCTGCGTCGATACCGACAAGCAGTGTTTGCATGTGCGATATCCTGGCGGGTGTAACTCTTTGTTATGGATCTCTTTCGGCATGTAGTATACCTCAACTAGTATCAGCTCGGCGTCGGTCCGGGGCCGCTCTGACGGTGGTCAGATTCGGCGCCGCGCCAGTACGTCCCGTAGCCGGTCTGTCCCACTCGTGTCGATCGATTTCTGGCAGTGGTTCGTTCGAGGTATCAGCGGTCGAGCAGTCGGCCCCTGGTTCTGTTGCTGGTAACAACGCTATAACAAAGCCCGTGAACGGCCCCGCTATCATAGAGCCGATCGGACGATCTCCAGCCGGCAGTCGCCGAACAGAACGACAGCTCAATGTCCCTTTCACAACGCATCTCCCGTGGTCTGAAAGCCACGCTGCTCTCACGAATCGTTCGGTCAGTCGCCAACGCCGCGATGATTATCGTCCTCGCGCGCTACTTGCTCGGCCCTGATGGGTACGGGCTGTTGTACTTCGCGCTATCTGTCATCGGCGTCATCGCGATCTTCGCCTCGGCCGGACTCCCGAAGTCGACGGCGCGCTACGTCAACACGTATCTCGAAGACGATCCCTCGCAGATCCCGCTGATACTCCGACAGTCGGCGACGTATATTCTCGTGCTCTCCGGAATAGTCGGGGTAGGCCTGTTCATCGGGAACGACTGGCTTGCGACGATCCTCAACGAACCTGCGCTGGCTCCGTTCCTGCTCGTCGGGATCGCCTACGTACTCTTTCGGGCATTCAACCAGTACTGTATACTCGCGTTTCAGGGATTCAACCGCGTCGACTGGAGCGCAGTGATGGGAATCATCGAGAGCGTCGCCCGGCTGGTGTGTGTCATTACGCTGGTCGTCCTCGGGTACGGCGTGATCGGTGCGTTTACGGGATATATACTCGGCTACGTTGCGTCCGTGGCGTTCGGAGTCGTCGGACTGTACGTCTTCTTTTACAGCCAGTTCGACGGGGCACCACAGCTCGAGCCTGGGCTTTCACGCCGGATACTGGAATACAGCATTCCGTTGACCGCCACCCGCGGTGCGAACGTCCTCGACAAGCGTGTCGATACTGTACTCGTCGGCGTACTCCTGAGCGCGACCGCGGTGAGCTTCTACACGATCGCGAGGCAGGTCGCCGAGTTCGCGGCGATTCCGGTCCGATCGCTCGGCTTTACCATCTCGCCGGCGCTTGGCGAACAGAAGTTCGCCGACGAGCCGGACGTCGCGGCCCGGATCTACGAGGAGTCCTTTCGGCACGTCTCCATGCTGTACATCCCCGGTGTGGTCGGGCTGGTACTGGTTGCGGACCCGCTGATCCGGTACGTCGTTGGTGCGGAGTATCTCGGGGCAGTTCCAGTCCTGCAGGTCCTCAGCCTCTTCGTCCTCGTGAACGCGATCAACCTCATCACGACGGACAGCCTCGACTATCTGGGGCGGGCGCGGATCCGTGCCATCGCGAAAGGCGTTACCGCCATTGCGAACTTCTTTTTGAACCTGCTGTTGCTCCCCCTGATCGGCGTTGTCGGGGCGGCGCTCGCGACGGTGATCACCTTCACGATGTACACGGCGATCAACGTGTACGTAATCCATCGTGAACTGGGCCTCGATTTCGTCTCGCTCGGCAGGAGCGCCGTCGTCGTAACCGGCATCTCACTGGTCATGGGAACGGTCGTCTTGCTTTCGCTCCCGTACGTTTCGGGATTGCTCACTCTCGCCGTCACGATCGCAGCTGGCGTGGCTATCTGGGCGATTCTCTCCGTTGCTGTCGGCCTGATCGATCCCGACGAGGCCGTCGCGTTTCTGGCAGAACGGAACTGAACGGCGACTGTGCCGATCCGGAGGAGGACACGAACTGTATCGATCTCGTGCGCCCCTCCGAAGCGCTCTCTGTCCGACGCGATCAGCCGATACTGGCGGCACCTGAGTCGGATGCTCACGCACCTACTGTAGTAGCATCTAACTGATAATCCGGTCCACTTTGTGTTCGTGTGCCGCCGGTAAGCACATCCTTACGGGCTATTTACGGCATCTGAACGCAGATTCAGGCGAATCCGTATTCTCCCCGCTGTTCGGACTGTAGGGTCAGGAAATATCCTCTTTCCACCTGCTTCCCGTGGTAAATACTGGCATATTTTCGGCAGCGCGGTACTGGTTGCGGCTCAGGTATCTCCCCTGCGAAGTGAGCGTATCTCACCTACTTGCATATGTAACTGGTATGTATTCATAAATATGGCTCGCTATCCGTAGTTAATCATCCTAATACTGGTACTACTACTGCTCAAATCGGTCAAAACCGTTATTATAGTAGGTTGTTCCTACCGGGACATGAGCGATGACCGATTGACCGATAACGACCGGCCGCAGCTGAACAGACGATCCTGCCTGCGAACTGCTGGAACAGTGGCGACTGCTCTCGGTACGGGAAGCCTACTCTCTGGTATGGCCACTGCAACCGAGATACATCTCGGCGAGGAAGGACTCCAGGAGGGCGATGATGCCGGTGCATATCTCGCAAATCATATCGGTGATAACAGGGAAATCGTCATTCCCGCGGGAACCTACCAGTACTCGACGAGAGCGTTTACCAGAGGGCACAGTTCGGGCTATGCCGATCTCGTCGTCCGTGGTGAAGGTGAGTTCGGAGATGTCGTTTTCGAGCATCGCGATGGCTACAGCTTTTCCGAGGTGATCGCCGCCAGCGGTGGGGACGTCCTCGTCGACAACATCATCTGGCGTGGCGTCGCCGGCGGTAATGGGAACATAACCGTCCGAGCGCACGGCGATGACGAAGTGACGCTCCGCCGGATCGCCCGCCCGGACGGAAACCACGACAGCGGTGAGGGAGTGTTCGTCCGGCCGAGACACGCCGGCGTTGCGAACTTCGAGCACTGCTGGCTGGAGAACTTCCCCGATAACGGTCTGTACGGCAGTGCGCCCGGGGGTTCGAACGGCAGCGACGGTGCGATCAACGTCACCGGTGGGCTCTACAAAAACAATAACATCGCGAACATCCGCGTGGGTGGCTCGAACTCGACGATCGAAGGAGCGACGGTCGTCCTGACCGACCAGCAACGTGGTCTGTGGGGATCCAGCCGGGCCGTCAACATGCGGGGGATCTGGATCCGGGAAGGGACGGCGAGCAATGGACACGACATTGCGATCCGCGACTGTGATGTATACAACGAACTGCCGTACGCATCGATCGAGATCAACCCACGAAACGGCGGCGGCAGCGGCGTCGTCGAAAACACTCGCGTGTACAACGAGGCTGACAACCCGGCGATCAACCACCGCGGTGGTGACTGGTCGGGACGGGAGAACCACGCGACAGGGTCCGGAAACCTCCGGATCGAAACTGGGACGAACAACTGTGAGGGGTCACAGTGTGATATGGCGTCGGATGTCCCCAGAGCACCGATCGGCGACCGCGGGGAGAGCCCGTCGACCAGCGAGCATCCGGAGATGGAGCCCCACCTCGTGACGTTCATCACGACGGAGGACGCGCCCCGCTCCGAGTACCGCTTCATCGCCGACGGACCGATCGAGCCGCTGACCGACTCGCCGTACGACAGCCCGAGCGGAAACGCCGTCGCGGCGACCAGCAACTACGTCATCGAGCGCGACGACGACCGGTACGGCGCGGAGGGGAGCTCCGGGAACGGCTTCGGCGACGCGTTCGAGGTGTACGGCGCGATCACCGAGGCCCGGGTCGACTCTCCCGATATGGTGATCGAACTCGACGGCGACCGCGTCGACGCGGACGAACTCGTCGAGCGAACCAAACCAGAGGAAAAAGACGATGACGAGAACGGGGGCGACAACGACGAGACGGAGGGTAGCGACGATACCGATGAGGACTCGTCACCGCCTGACGATGAGCAGTCCGACAGCGACGACGACTCGCTGTCGAACGTCATCATGGTTGACGGCTCCGAAAGCGACGACGTGAGCCAGTACGTGCTCACGGTTTCGGGAGAACTCGAACGGAGTGAAGCACATACTTCGATCGTCAACGAGGGGTTGGCGTGGGATACGCTGCCCTCGAACGTCTCCGGGGACAGGGCGATCGGTGTCGTCGGTCAGGGGACGGACGGCTATCGCTACTCCGGAAACGTCATCAGCGTCGAAGTCCGGGGCAATGCTGCGCTCCACATCGATCGGGAGTAGTGCAATGAACGGAACTACCACCCTTTCGACGGGACCGGCTCTCGATCTCCGTATGGATCTTGCGGGGGGTGCCTGATCGTGGCCTCGAACGAGTGGGAGACCGTCCCGATGGATCCCGATCCCGAATCGGATCTCGGCTACGACCCGATTGAGTGGGACATCGTCTCCACCGATACTGGCGGTCGCGAGCAACTGCTCTTTCTCCCCGCTGACGAGGACGCCCTCCGGTCGGACGCCTTCATCGTCGCCGAACGGTCGGCTGTGACCGACGTCGTCGAGAACCGCTGACGATCCGCGCCCTGTGGTTCGTTTGTCTCCAGCGGCTGAGACCAGTGTGCGGGACCGCGGTAACCCTGGCTTACCCGTCGAAACACGGCTATAACAAAGCGACGCCGTCGCCTCTCGCCGATAACGCCTCGGCGGGCGTGTGACCACGCATGGATCTACTCGACACTCACGCGACGAATGACAAGCGGCGAACGGCATCGAACCGGACTCCACGGCGATTCGAGGTGACCGAATGACCGGCACACAGTACGGCCCGGGTGTCGACGTTCAGCCCAACGTCACGATCGGGACACCCGGCGAGGAGGGCGACCCACCCGCTATCGGTGCTGACGCGACGATCCGATCCGGGACGATCATCTACTCGGACGTCCAGATCGGCGACCGGTTCCAGACCGGTCACAACGCAGTCGTGAGAGAGCGAACGGCAATCGGCGACGACGTGACAGTCGGCACGAACGCCGTAATCGACGGGAAAACGACGATCGGCTCCTCGGTCAGCCTGCAAACTGGGGTCTACGTCCCGCCGTACACTGATATCGGCGATCAGGTATTTCTCGGTCCCCACGCCGTCTGTACGAACGATCCGTACCCGGTTCGGCGTGACGACGGGCTTGTTGGGCCGACGCTCGAAGATCACGTCTCGGTCGGTGCGAACGCCGTGCTGCTCCCCGGCGTCACGATCGGCGAGGGCTCCTTTGTCGCCGCGGGTGCGGTCGTCACGGAGGATGTCCCGCCCGAGACGCTGGCGGTGGGTGCGCCCGCCGTTCACAGAGAGCTACCGGAGCCGCTCGACGGAGGGAATCTGATCTAATGAGCCGAACAGTGTCTGGGCTGCTGTACGATCCCGGTCGCGAGGACGCCCCGACCGAGGCACAGCGCCACGCGTTCCGGTCCGGCGAGATACCGGTCGCCGTCTACGGGCTCGGCAAGATGGGTCTCCCGCTCGCGGGCGTGTACGCCGAGACCTGCGGGAACGTGATCGGTGCGGATATCGATGAGGACGTCGTCGCAGGGATCAACGACGGGAAGAGCCATATCAAGCGCGAGCCCGGTCTCGACGAACTCGTGACGGAACTCGTCGGGGAGGACGCACTGCGTGCGGTTGCGGATCCGGCGGATGCGGCCCGCGAGGCCACGGTTCACGTCATTATCATCCCGACGCTCCTGACCGACGAGCACGTCCCCGACCTCTCGATCCTGCGGAGCGTCGTCGACGACGTGGCGACCGGGCTGTCCCCGGGGGATCTCGTCGTTGTCGAATCGACGGTTCCGCCCCGGACCTGCTCGGAGATGGTCTACCCCCGGCTGCAGCGAGAGAGCGGGCTGGCAGCTGGCGAGTTCGGCCTCGCCTTCTGCCCGGAACGCACAGCGAGCGGGCGGGCGCTCGAAGACATCCGGGGAGCGTACCCGAAAGTCGTCGGTGGGATCGACACGGAGAGTACGCGCGTTGCCGGACTCATCTACGATGCGATCAACGAGCAGGGGACGATTCCGGTCTCCGATACGACCACTGCGGAGGCGGTCAAGGTGTTCGAGGGCGTCTACCGGGACGTCAACATCGCGCTGGCGAACGAACTCGCCCGGATGACGGACGAACTGGAGATCGACGTCCGCGAGGCGATCGAGGTCGCCAACACCCAGCCGTACTGTGATATCCACGATCCCGGACCAGGCGTCGGCGGGCACTGCATCCCCTACTATCCGTACTTCCTGATCGAGGGGCTAGAGACCAGAAACCGTCTGCTCAGGACCGCCCGCGAGATCAACGACGAGATGCCCGCGTTCACAGTGAGAAAGCTCGCCGAGGAGCTGGCGAGCGACGGGAAGAACGTGGCAGAGGCCCGGGTCGCTGTGCTCGGGCTCACCTACCGTCCCGGCGTCGAAGAGACTCGCGCAAGCCCGGCGATGCCGATCACCAACCGACTCGCAGACCTCGGTGCGGACGTCCTGACGATCGATCCGATGCTCGATGACACGAGTGAGTTCGCTGGCGAACAGGTCCCCCTCGAAACGCTGTACGACCACGACCTCGATGCCGTGGTTCTCGTCACCCCTCACGATGAGTTCGAGGCGATCGACTGGACCGCCTTCGAGCGCCCACTCGTCGTGGTCGATGGCCACGCCGCGCTCGACCTCGCGGGGACCGATCACCGCCACTACGCGATCGGTACGGGACGCCCACGATGAGGGGACGACCGAGATGATCGACGATCACCCCTTCGCGCTGTGTCTCACGCACGACGTGGACCGCCCGTACAAGACGTATCAGTCGGCCTACTACGCGCTCGCCGATCGGGACCCCGGACAGCTGAAAAGCCTCCTCCCGGGCCGGAACCCGTACTGGCAGTTCGAGCGGCTAATGGATCTGGAAGATTCACTCGGCGTTCGTTCCGCCTTCTACTTCCTCGACGAGCAACACCTGCTGCGGGACCGTCCCGTCCGCGACTGGTTCGAGCCCGACAACTGGATGCGATATATGGGCCGGTACTCGCTCGACGACCCGGCGATCGTCGACGTGATCCACGAACTCGATGAGGGTGGATGGGAGGTCGGACTGCACGGCTCCTACGAGTCATACGACGACCGCGAGCGGCTTCGCCGGGAGAAAGCTCGCGTCGAATCGGTGCTCGGCAAGCCGGTTCGGGGCGGTCGCCAGCACTATCTCAACCTTGACGTCCCCGAGACGTGGCGACAGCAGCGATCGATCGGTCTCCAGTACGATACCAGTCTCGGCTCCAGTCAAACCTACGGCTTCCAGTACGGCGACTCGATCCAGCGCCCCTTCGACGACGAGTTCGTCGTCTTCCCGCTGACGATCATGGAGGTTGCCCTCCCGGACCCTTCAGAGCGCTTCGAGGAGGCGTGGGCCGAGTGCAAGCGGGTCCTCACGGAAGCAGCTGACCGCGGCGCGGTGATGACGATTCTGTGGCATCCGCGATACTTCAGCCGACGGGATTTCCCCGGCTGGGGTGCGCTCTATCGGCGGATCATCGAGGCAGCACTGGATCGCGGGGCGTGGGTCGGCCCCCCTGGCGAGCTGTACGACCAGCTCGACCACCCCACCGATGACACGTCCGAACCGGCGGTCTCCGACCCCGCCGAGTAGCCGCTCATGGTGCCAGTAAGAACGCGATAACAAAGGATAGCTGTGGTTGATCATAGACAGAATAAGCAGTATGCAAATTGAGGAGCTTACTCTCGATGACTGGAGTGGTGCCCTTCCCAAGGAGGGGATCGAAGTATTTCACACGCCGAGCGCGCTGTCGGTGGTTGCCGACCACGCGCCGGGAGAGCTACGACTGTACGGCGGTTACAAGGGAGAGCAGCCGGTTGGGCTCTTCCCCGTGGTCGTGCAGGATCGTTCGGTCGGCCGCGCCGTTTTCTCTCCCCCGCCGGGAATGGGGATCCCGCGGCTCGGTCCGATCGTCATGCCGACCAGCCCGAAACAGCGAAAACGGGAGCGGGTCAACCGCCGCTTTACCGAGGCGGTGCTGGAGGAGCTCGCGGTCGAGGACTCGCTGACGCTGTTTCGATCGATCTGTACCGCAGCGTACACCGATCCGCGACCCTACCGGTGGGCCGACATGGACGTCGAGACCAATTTCACCTACGTACTCGACCTCGAGGACCGCTCGCCCGAGGACGTCCGACGCTCGTTTAGCAAGAGTCTCCGCCGGGAAATAGGCGACGGCGAAGAGCTGGACCTTCGAATCGAGCGCGAAGGCGTCGAGGGTGCCCGCTCGGTGTACGACGCGACCCGACGACGCTACGAGGAGCAAGACCGGGCCTTTTCGCTCGAGTGGCCGTACGTCCGTGACCTCGTAACTCGACTCGAAGACCGAGCGCGCGTCTACGTTGCCCGGACGCCCGAGGGACGATTTCTCGCCGGAATCACCGTATTGTACTCGAACGACGCGGGCTACTTCTGGCAGGGCGGGACGCGAACGACCTACGAGAACGTCGAGATCAACAGCCTGCTTCACTGGCACGTTATCCGCGACATCATCGAGGACCCCCCGATCGATTCGGTCACCGGCTACGATCTGATGGGGGCCAACACCGAGCGACTCTGCCAGTACAAGAGCAAGTTCGGCGCGGAACTCGTTCCCTACTACGTCACGGAGTCTTCGGGGGCGGGAATGGAGGTGGCCAAACGCGCCTACCGGATGGTGGCAAAGTGAGTCAATGAGGCACAGTATGAGTCGACACGACGAGGTCGGGGTCGTTCCGACAACCGAGGAGGACAGCGAGCCGTCGGGACGGGCGGATCTCTCGGTATTGAATCTGGTGACGACTGCGGAGGCCCGCTTTTTCAAGCAACAGGTGTCGGTCCTGGAGGATCTGGGTGTCTCTTCGACGACTGTCGCAGTGCCGGACGAACGCGTCACCAGGGAGGGAGCGCTCGCCGGTCGTTCGGCGGTCGATTACTTCCGATTCCTTCCCCGGGCGATCAGGGAATCGTTTGGCGAGTACGATCTGGTCCACGCGAACTACGGCCTCACTGCGCCCGCAGCGGTGCTCCAGCCGAATCTGCCAGTGGTTATTTCGCTGTGGGGATCGGATCTGTACGGCCGGTTCGGCCCACTGAGCAAGCTCTGTGCTCGACTGGCCGATGCGACGATCGTCATGTCGGATGGGATGGCCACGGAGCTGGGCGGTACTCCGTACGTCATCCCGCACGGAATCGACCTGGATCGGTTCCAGCCTGCCGATCAGCAGGCGGCTCAGGAAGACCTTGGCTGGGATCCGGGGCGAAAACACGTTCTCTTCCCGTACGCAAAAGGCAAGTCGGTGAAAAACGCGCCACTGGCCGAGCGCGTCGTCGCCGCGGCGCGAGAACGGGTCGGCGAACCGATCGAGCTTCAGTTCGTGACAGGGGTTCCCCACGAGCGGATGTCGGTGTATATGAACGCGGCGGACGCGCTGCTGTTAACGTCCGATCGCGAGGGGTCGCCCAACTCGGTGAAGGAGGCGATGGCCTGTAACCTGCCAGTCATCGCGACGGATGTCGGCGACGTTCGCCAGCGACTGCGCGGCGTTCAGCACTCGTTCGTCGCTCACGACGATGCCGACCTCGTCGACTGTCTCGTTTCCGTTCTCGACGCCGATACCGACTCGAACGGTCGGGCGGTGATCGCGGAACTGCGGATCGAGCAAATGGGCGAGCGACTGCTCTCCGTGTACCGTGAGGTTCTCGATGGGTGATCCCAATGTCAGATAGAGTACCACGCACTGATCCAGCCGAAACACGTACGAGAAAAGTACTCCTGATGATCGGCTTTCTCGCGCTGACCGTCGGCGTCCTCGCCGCGCGCACCACTCCGGCAACGGGATACGAGATCGCGTTCTACGCCAGCACGCCGACCCTCTTCTGGATCGGTATCGGCCTCGCGGGACTCATCGGGACTGGGGTAGGATTCACATCGCCGCGGTACAGACGGGTACGGCAGGGATCGATAGTTCTCACCGGTGCCGCTGTGCTGAGCGTACTCTCGCTTCCCCTTCTCCGTAGTTTTCGGTTCTACGGCCCCGGCGACTCCATGAGCCATCTCGGCTGGGTCCGCATGTTCGAGGCCGGAACCCTCCATCCGGCGAGTATGCGCTATCCGGCCGTGCACTCGATCGCCACGATGCTCTCCAACGGTGCGGCACTCGCGGACACGCATGCCCTGATGCTGACTGTCGTCGTGTTCTTCGCGCTGTTCCTGCTGTTCGTGCCGCTATGTGTCGCCTCGATTACGAACTCCGGTCCAGCGATGCTGGTCGGAGTTCTCTCGGGACTACTGTTGTTGCCGATCAACAACATCGGTGTCCACACTACGGCCCATCCGACCTCGCAGACGATCATGTTCGTACCGGTAGTCTTCTACTTGCTCTTTGGCTACATGCGCGACCGCGGGGAACGTTATCCGATCGGGTCGGTCTCCGGCATTGGGTTACTGCTCGGACTCTCGGCTATCACGACGATGTTGATCCACCCACAGCAGGCCCTGAACCTGCTCGGAGCCTTCCTGTTGATCTCCCTGGTTCAGTATGGGTACTCGACGTTTCGGGATCCGGAACATCCGATCAACCGACAGCGATTGCTTTACGACCAGACTGCGCTCTTTACACTCCTGTTCCTGCTGTGGGTCCCACGCCTCGAACGGGTTCGTGTCGCTGTGGTCGATATCACGACTGGACTTCTCGCCGGTGGGACACCCGGCACAACCGTCGCCGGTCGGACGGTCTCGCTGGCCGTCCTCGGGGGCAGCCTCGAAGAGATGTTCGTGAAACTCTTCAGCGTTACCTTCCTGTACGTGATACTGGCGGGGCTGCTCGTTCTCGCGTTGCTGATCGGCCAGCTCGCACGGGTCGGCCCGAACGGTCGCGGGTTCTTGCAGTACCTGATAGTCGCAGCGATCCCGGCGAGCGTCTTTTTCGTTCTCTTCTTCGTCGCTGATGCAGGCGATCAGTACTTCCGGTACTTCGGGTTTGTGATGGTACTCGTCACCCTCATGGGCGCTGTCGCCATCACGATCTCGATCGATCGTCTCGGCACTCTCGGAGCGAAACCCGTCCTTTCGACCGGGATCGGGCTGCTCTTTGTCGTCTTCCTCGTCATGCAACTGATCGCATTCCACCCGTCACCATACATCTACCAGCCGAGCAACCAGATCTCCGACGGACAGATGAGCGGCTACGAGACTGCCTTCGACGACCGTGTAGAGGAGGTCCAGTTCGCCGGGATCCGCTCCGGCCCGGAGCGGTACGTCCATGCCTACTACGGTACCACCTCGCAGACGGCCGAGGAGTTCCCGGGTAGCCGTGAGGCGATCCCCGAAGACGCGTTCAACGACGATCTCGCGGGAGCCTACGACGACCGGACCTACGTACCGGTCACCACGGCGGACTACGACCGCGAAGTCGGCCTGTTCCAGGAGCTCCGGTACACCGAACGGGGCTTCCAACAACTGGAGCACCGGACAGAGATCGACCGCGTCCAGTCAAACGGTGAGTTCGAACTGTACCTGATCGATCCCGACGATACGGACGAGTAGCGTCCCGACAGCTGGTCACATCCGGTGTGACACGTCAGTAACGCGTCTATAACAATTCGCAACTCTCGCCTCGTACGCGTATGAACGGATCACAGGAGACACCGACCGGCACAACTCCGACAACAGGGGTCGACACGACAACGTCGATGATCACCGACCGGACCGTCCTCGTCACCGGCGGGGCTGGATTCATCGGCGGCCACATTGCGGCCAGACTGGTAGCGGACAACGACGTCCGGGTCCTCGATAATGTCTCGACCGGCGAGATTGATCGGGTCCCGGACGAGGTCGAGTTCGTTCAGGGCGATCTCCGTGACGGCTCGGCGCTCGACTGGGCGACCGATGGCGTCGACGTGATCTTCCACCAGGCGGGACTGGTGAGCGTCGACGAGTCGATCGAGGAGCCGGTGCGCAGCCACCGCACGAACGCAACCGCGACCGTCGAACTGCTCGAACGGGCGCGTCAGGAGGACGCACGGATCGTCGTCGCCTCCAGCTGTGCTATCTACGGCGACCCCGAACACACACCGATCGCGGAGGACGCCCCGAAGCGTCCAAAGTCGCCGTACGCAATCGACAAGCTCGCGATCGATCAGTATACCAGGACGTTCGCCGATCTGTACGATCTGGACGCCGTCCCGCTGCGCTACTTCAACGTCTACGGCCCAGGACAGACCGGCGGCGAGTACAGCGGTGTCATCACTGCGTTCCTCGAACAGGCTCGCACCGGCGGTCCCATCACCGTCCACGGAGACGGTGAACAGACCCGTGATTTCGTCCACGTTTCGGACGTCGTCGACGCCAATCTCGCTGCGGCGACGACCGACCATACCGGGCAGGCGTACAACATCGGGACGGGGACGAGCACGTCTATCCGTGAACTCGCCGAACTCGTCCGTGACGTGATCGGATCGCGCTCCGAAATCGTCCACCGCGACGGCAGACAGGGCGATGTCCGGCATAGCGAAGCTGATCTCGCGCGCGCTCGTGAACTCCTCGATTATAAGCCATCAGTTTCGCTCGAAGACGGGCTCGCCGATCTCGTCGCAGGCAGGCGATGAGAACGGTCCGCTCCTCTGTGGAGTTTTGACGTCGAGCTCCCACACGAACGCCTGGCTCGTCGTGTTCACGCACTGAAGCGGCAAACCGCTTCGAGCCGTCACCCACCCTGTTCGTGACGACCTCGCACAGGCGGACGGGGTGGGATTCGAACCGGAGCAAGACTCGCTTTGCTCGTCTTGCAGGGCTCGAATCCCACGAAACCGTGCCACTCCTCACGTCCGTTCACCGAAGCGACGTGTCGCTTCGAGCCGTCACTCTCCCTGTTCGTGACGACCTCGCACAGGCGGACGGGGTGGGATTCGAACCGGAGCAAGACTCGCTTTGCTCGTCTTGCAGGGCTCGAATCCCACGAAACCGTGCCACTCCTCACGTCCGTTCGTCGTGTCACGGAAGGGGTGGGATTCGAACCACACGAAGCCGTAAGGCCCCCACCGAGATGGTGGTGCTCTGCCACTGAGCTACCCTTCCAGTATGTCGCTGCGACATGGCCCCATGCCGCGGCCGCTATCAGATCTGTTGGCCGATCACTGTATTGTTATTCTGTGGATACTGTACGTATTCTCAGCGTACCGCCACTCAGTCGACCTCCCGCTCTTCTAGCTCTTCGTTTTCTACCATGTCGAAGATCATTGCGAGGACGAGCATCAGCGTGCCAAGCAACACGACTGGGAGCGAACTCTCGCGGTCGTGCTCGCGACGACGAACCACCCCGACCACGTTCCGAAGCCCCCTGAAAATTCCCACGAAGCTCGCCGCCGCACCGATCCCGTAGAGGAGGACAAGCGGGTGGAAGTCTCGTGTCAGGTACTTTACACGCAAGCGCCACAGGAAATTCGAGAGCAACATGAGCGAGACTCTCGGGATATACTCGGGGTAGGAGATGTGGCTCTCCTCGTCGGCGTATCGGCTTGGTACCGGGACGTCGGTGACTCTGAGATCGGCGGCGTTGAGCTTGACGAGCAGGTCGTTGCAGTAGCCGTAGTATTCGTACATATCGTCGATTGCGACGGTCTCCAGCGCGTGGAGCGAGATGGCGGTGTAGCCGTTCTGTGGATCGCCAATGCTCCAGTAGCCGCTTGCGATCTTTGTGAGGAAGGAGAGGATGGCGTTGCCGACGAGCCGGAACGTCGGCATTTCCTCGCGGTGTTCGGGATGTAGCAACCGGTTGCCCTTGACATATTCGGCACGCTCCTCGACGATCGGGTCGAGCAGGCGATCCAGCAGGTCGGGATCCATCTGGCCGTCGCCGCCGACGACCGTCGTGATGTCGACCTCGTCATCTCTCGCACGCTGGTAGCCGGTTTTGATCGCGCCGCCGACGCCCCGATTCACCTCGTGCTGGATCGGAACGACGTGTCGGTCGAACTGGACACCGCCGTCCGCGAGCGCCTGCTCCGTGTTTGCGTTGCGTCGGTCCGCGTGTGCCTGTATCTCTGCCCACGTTCCGTCCGTTGAGCAGTCGTCGACGGCGTACACCCGATCGACGTACTCGGGGAGTGTATCGATGACCTCGCCGACGAAGCCTTCCTCGTTGTACGCCGGGACGACGACGCCGATACTATGCTCTCGGTACATTCTGGTCGGTGGGGGGAACGGTAGTACGGACGATTCGGTTCATCGTACTCCTCACGAGGTGGGAGCGTCTCATTGTTATACTGACCTTGTGCCGGATACTGACACTCCGACAGTCGACACACCGCCGGTAGCAGAGTGAAGGTACGTCGGACGGCCCTCTTCGGGAAAATCGGCTGTTTCCGGCCGTTGTGATCCGTATCGTAATGAGAAGAACGACCCTACGAAACGAAAGTAGCGCTATAACAAAGGCGGCAAAGCGGGAATGGACCGTAACGAACGAGAGATGGATACGAACACCGCCCAATTTCTGAGAACAGCCCTGATTGTCCTCGTCTGCATCGCCTGTGTCACCGCGCTTGTCCCGCCCGGGGCTGCGGGGACGACAGGTGACGATGATACCTACGTGGTCACTCAGGGCGACGAAGAGTTCGAGATCTCACCGGTCGGTGACGGAACCCAGACCGCAGAGGAATTCTACGACTACCGAACGCCGGAGACCCACGACTACCCGGACTACCTCTACAGCTCGTACGGAACCACAGAGTTCCAGGAAGACGATACGAGCATCCTCATGCTCCACGAGGGCAGTGACGGACTCAGCCTCGTTCTCGTCCACGACAGAGTCGATGGGGACACACGCGGGGGATCGCTCACGATGCAGATCGACGGGTTGCCCCAGGAGGGCGAGTGGGTCGTCGAAGACGATGCCTACAGCGAGGGCCACTTCGGTGGCCCCCTCGACACGTTCGACCACGACGACACGTCGAGCCGGATCACCTGGATCTGGACGGAAGGGAGAACTGACGGTGGCGCGTTCACGGGAGGTCTCGACGATGGTGACTGGGAGATCACGATCGACCCGTACTTCAACGAGGAGGCGGACTACCGCTACGAGGATCCCGAGGGATATGACGGCCAGCTCGACGACTGGAAACTGATCTCCGGCGCCGGCAACTCCCACACGGGCACATCTCTGCCAAGCCTCGACGAGCCGATCACGATCACTCCAGGTGGCGTGCCGGAGCTTTCTGTCTCCAGCCTCACTGCGTTCCCGTCGACAGTTGCACCCGGTGAAACGGTCGAGATCCGGTCCACTGTCGCGAACGTCGGGAACGCCGACGGCGAGTTTGATGTCGAGTTCACTGCCGAGGGTGAGGTGATCGAAACAAAGACGGTTTCACTCGGGGCGGGTGAGAGCACGCAGTTGACGACCGAGGTGACGTTCGAGGAGCCCGGAAGCTACGAACTGGGTGTCGCCGGGACGACTACGTCCGTGCAGGTACTCGACGAGCCCTCGAACGGGACCGGCAGCGAGAACGGGAACGAAACTACTGGTAACGAAACCAACACCAACGGAAACCAGTCCGAGGGCAACGGTGACGGAACCGGCACCCAGGGTCAGACTGGGGATGACGGACTGCATGGCTTCGGCGTCCTCGCTGGCGTCGTCGCGCTGGCGGCCCTGATCGCTGTTAGCTACGCTCGTCGGTATCAGTCGTAGACCGAGAGCATCCCGCTCTCGTGAACTCTGTATCCAAAATCGAACAGGAGAGGATTCACTGCAACTTGATTCGGCAGCAGTCTCAGTTCGACGACGAGACGCCAAACCTCGTGACGTGGTGTGCGCCGAGGCTCGCGTCGGTCGACCCATCGAGGCACCCTCTGCCGTCGAGAACTACCAGTGGCGGATCGAAGGCTGACCAGTCGAACTCGTCGAACACATCGTGATCGGTGACTACCACCACGGCGTCGAGATCCATCTCCCGGACGTGATCTACCCCCGCGAAGTAGATGTTCTCGAATGCGGATGTGTCCTCGACGAGTGGGTCGACACCGACGACTGTCGCCCCGAAGCGCGCCAACGTGTCCGACAGCTCGATCGCCGGGGCGGCCCGCGTCTCGCCAACGTTCGGATGATGAGCCAGTCCGAGCAACAACACGACGGCGTCTTCGATATGGGTCTCGGTGGCCGCTAGCTCACGGACGAGCGTATTCGCGAGCTGTTCGGGCATCGACTCGTTAACCCCCCTCGCTGATTCGATCAGCGGGGTCGACGACGCACACTCGTTGATCAGATAGTATGGCGTGTCCGGGAGGTCGTACCCCCCGGTGCCTGGTCGCGGATCGGGGACGTCACAGCGCGGGTGCGTGTTCGCCGCCTCGATCGCACGGGGTATGTCGGTGTCAAGTTCGTCGGCCAGTCCTGCCAGTTCGTTCGCCAGTCCGATCGTGACGTCCCGGTAGACGCTCTCGACGACCCGGGCACACTCGGCGACTGTGCTGGTATTGACTGTGACGACCTCCGAGACCCGGAGTTCGTCGTACACCAGCGCGGCGGCGAGGGTACTCTCGGCGTCGACGCCGCCGACGATCTTCGGATAGCTGCCGCGCATCTCGCGGAGGGATCTCCCCGGGGTGGCACGGGATGGACAGGCCGCAACCCCGAACTCGTCGGCGTCGAGGTCGCTCCCGGCCAGCAGGATCGGCTGAACGATATCGCGGCACGTTCCGGGTGGAACGATCGATTCGACCAGCACGAGATCTCCGGAATCCAGAGCGGGTGCGATGTCCCGAAGCAGCGTCCTGAGCTCGGAAAAGTCCGGTGCATTATCCGATCTGATACCGGTTTCGGCAGCGATAACGTGAACACTCGCTTCCTTTGCGACCGCTCCTGTTCTGGTGGTCACCGAGAACGCACCTGCGGTTGTGGCCGTTCGGACGAGGGAGGGGAGCCGTGGTTCGTCGTCGATGGGACACTCCCCCTCGTCGATACGGGTAACACGCTCTTTGTCGCTGCCGACCCCGACGACACGACCTGTAGTGCTGGCATAGACCATCGACAGCGAGAGACCGAGCCGACCGAGGCCGTATACGGCGACCGGCACGTCGCCGGACTGAAACGCCGCACGCTGCTGGTCGGGTGTGGCGCTGCTGCGGTACAGCCGCGAACACTGGATGTCCTGGAGCGTCTTCGACATCGCTACTGGATGACCCGTTCACCCCCGAGCGCGACGGTTTCGATCTCGCTTGCAACCCTGAGAGCGTCCAGCCCGTCCGTTCCGGTAACGACCGGTTCGGTTCCCGTCCGGACCGCCTCGGCGAAGGCAGCGAGCTCCTTTTTTAGCGGTTCGCCGTTCTCGACAGTCGGATGCTCGACGATGTTCTCGTGTCGATAGCGAAGATCTCCGTTCTCCTCGATGTACTCCGGCAAGGAGTGGCGATGGATCTGAATCGACCGGGAGATGTAATCGACGAACACCTGACACTCGCGGGCTGTAATCGTCAGTTCGCGGACCTTGCGCTGGGTGATCCGACTGGCCGTCAATGTCCCCAGCACATCGCCGAACTCGACCGTTGCGGTAACGTGCTGGTCGTCCGCAGTTGCACTCGCGTGTCTGACCTCTCCCTTCTCGTCGAGCAGGGACAGCAATATGTCGATATCGTGAATCATCAGGTCGAGAACAGGACTGGTTCCCATCTCCCTGTCGAGCGGCGGCCCGAGACGTCTGGCGTCGACCGCGAGCACGTCGAGATCCGGAACGATATCGACGAGCGCCTGTATCGCCGGGTTGAACCGCTCGATATGGCCGACCTGCAGGACGAGGTCGCGTTCGCGTGCGGACTCTATGAGCTCCTGCGCATACTCCGGCGCGTGGACGATCGGTTTCTCGACGAGCACGTGTGTCCCCTTCCTGAATGCCGCCATCGCCGTCTCGAAGTGATACTCCGTCGGGACGGCGATCGAGACGGCATCGACTCGATCGAGGAGCTTCTCGATCGAGAGTGCGGTCGTTTCGTAATCCGATGCAATACCCGTCGCGGCCTCCAGATCGGCGTCAGCAACACCGATTAGCTTCGTCGTCGGGAGTTCCTGATACACCCGCGCGTGGTGTCGTCCCATGTTGCCAACGCCGATCACGCCGACGTCGATCGTATTCGTACTCATGATTGTGGTATCAAACTGTTATCCGTAGTAGGACTGCACAACTGTGGTAATGGATCGCACGTCATCGGTCGAGAGTCCGGGGTGAACGGGCAGGGCCAGCACTTCCTCGGCGGCCTGCTCGGCAACTGGTGCGTCCACATCGATGTGGTCGTAGGCTGGCTGCTCGTGGATCGGTGTCGGATAGTAGACACCGGTACCGATCCCCGCATCGTCGAGATAGGTCCTGAGAGAGTCCCGATTCTTGCATCGAATCGTATACTGGTGATATGCGTGTCTCGCGTACGCGGGCTCGAACGGCGTCGCGACCGCGGGCTGGCTCCGGAGTCGGTCGGTCAGCATTCGGGCGTTCTCCCGCCGCTTTGCGACGTACTCGGGCAACTTCTCGAGCTGAACGAGCCCGATTGCCGCCCCGATGCTCGTCATCCGGAAGTTGTGCCCGAGTTCGACGTGTTCGTAGGTATCGCTCCGCCCGTGATTGACGAACTGGGCGGCACGCTCGGCGACGTCCTCCCGATCGGTCGTGATCATCCCACCTTCCCCGGTCGTCATATTCTTCGTGGGGTAAAACGAGAAACAGGCTGCGTCGCCAAACGACCCAACCCGTTCACCGCTGTAGGTGGCTCCATGGGCCTGTGCGGCGTCCTCGACGAGCAGTAGATCGTGCTCGTCCGCGAGCTCTGCCAGCGGCTCGATGTCTGCAGGCAACCCGTAGAGGTGGACGGCGAGGATCGCGTCGATGGTCCCGCCCTGGGCGTCGAGTAGCTCTGCGACTGCGTCCGGATCGAGATTGTACGTTTCGGGATCGATGTCGGCAAAGACCGGCTCCGCTCCGGCCAGCCGAATCGCGTTTGCACTTGCCACGAACGAGAACGGCGTCGTGACGACCCGATCTCCTGGGCCAATATCAAGCGCCTCGAACGCCGCGTGCAGGGCGGTCGTCCCGTTCGAGGTTGCCACCGCGTGCTCGGCGTCGCAGTAGTCGGCGAACGCCGATTCGAACTGTCTGACGGTCGGCCCGTCGGCGACCATCCCACTGTCGATCACGTCGGCGACTCGTTCTGCCTCAACTCTGCCGAGATCGGGGTCTGCAATCGATATGTTCGCCATTACGGCACCTCACTGCACACTGGGGGTTCAGAGACCCTGCTGGTTGAACTGTCCAATACTGGGCTATTGAAAATCGATATGATGGTCTGTAGCATTGTTACTCCGGTCTCGGGAACTATGACATTGTTGCCGACCTGCTACCTTTGTTATAGACGGGTTGTACGTCAGGTAGCGCGTGTTTTCCCGGCAGGCGGTGGATCAGCGGGTGGCGAACTCTCCGAGCCCAATCGAGAAATCGGGTCGTCTCCCACCTGTCACGGTCAAAGACTGCATATTTTCCATCGATTCGTTTAGCCGGTCTGTAACAAAGTAACGAATAGCTGACCTGCAACTGTAGAGGGTCAAAAGCGCATGCGGGGGATATGACCAGTATGAGACGAAACTAATGTCCAGAGCCGACAGTGACAAGTTGTCACAAGATGTGGTGTTTGATCTGCTGAGTAGTCCACGGCGTCGATTCGTGCTGTACTACCTGAACCAGGTCGACGAACCCGTAACTATCGGCGATCTCGCCGACGAGGTTGCGGCCTGGGAGAACGAAGTCGACGTCGAGGAGTTATCGAGCCAGCAGCGAAAGCGCGTCTACGTCTCCCTGTATCAGACGCACGTTCCGAAGATGGACGATGCCGGAATCATCGAGTACGACTCCGATTCCGGCGACGTTGTACTGGCTGATCAGGCAGTCGATATCAGCGCGTATCTTTCGCGAGACGAGGAAGAACAACCGTGGCAACAGTACTACCTCGCGATTGCGATCGTCGGCGGGCTCTTTTATGGTGCGGTGGCGATCGGTCTCATCGGTGGGATCTCACAGTTCGCCGCCGGGTTGCTCATTATTCTCGCGTTCGCAGTCACAGCGATCGGCCATCTGATCACCACCCAGCGACGTGGGGACGGACTGTCCTCGGAACTGATCGACAAGCGTCAGTAGCCTGTTCTCTACTCGGTACGAACTGACGAGACGGAAAAGCAGTCTGGGGCCACGTGGTTGTCAGATCGCGTGAAGTAGAAAGGAGGAGCTCACACGCCGTCGACGGTAATCCAGAGGTGGTCATCTGCCGTCTCGGAATCGGCGTCCTCTGGTGCATCACCCTCGTAGAGGTAGTAGTTGAGCCGGATGTTCTCGCCCGCCATGGGTGGCGAGATCGTGGTTTCCTGGGTCGCACGCTCGCCCGGCTCCGGAGTGAGCTGTAGCCGACCGAGTTCCGCCTCCTCGAGGACGGCTAACTCGTCGCCATCTTCCTCGACATGCTGGGCCTCGATGACGACGGTATACGTCGACGACTCCGTCCCGTCGCTGGTAACGCCAATGATCATTTCGGCGCTCTCACCCGGTGGGATTGCCTCCGGATACTCTCCGGCGACGAGTTCTCCGTCATCGGTTTCAGTGAGCAGTTGTACCTCTGTCGAGCCCGCTTCCAGCTGGGGTGCAGCCAGCCCGTACGCGACCGCCCCCATCGCGAGAATGACGCTTGCCAGAAGAACGGCGTTGAGAACTCCGTCGACAGGACTACCCTCCGGGAACAGGCTGGTATCCGACGCGGCACCCGGATACTGAAACCGTTCTTCCTCGGGGAGCTGGACCCGCCGTGCGACCCCGCCGAGCATCACGACAACGATGAACACGGCCAGAGAGACAAGCACCGGGCCGGCGGAGAACCCCCACGGCGTTGTCGCCAGAACGAGACCGAACAGGGGCAAGAGTGCGACGCTCATCCCGACCGACAGGGCAAGCCGCTCGTACCACCCCGGAACACCGGTCGCGAGCAGCCCAACTGACGACTCTTCACTCCCCGGGGGCGGCCGTGTTTCGTCGGTCCCCCCCGGAAACGCGAGCGAGACGAGCGCGTAGCCGGGCAAGACGAGGAGGATGGGTAGTCCCAGAATCGTTCGAACGACTCCGCCGATGTCGGCAACATACAGGAGCGTCCCAACCACGCCGACGTAGCCGATGACGAACGTCGCGTCCGCGGAACCAGAGGTAACTAGCTCTCGGGCCCGCTCTGTGGTGGATTTGTCCCCACTCATCCGCGATACCACGGCTGAGAACAGGCTACTCGGCAGATTCTACACTCCCGCTGCACTGAACTGACTTCCCACATTGATCGCTCATCTGCGATGATGGCGACAGTGGCGTTTTGTTATTCCCCTCCTATGGATGGTCCCCGGCCGGTCACAGCGCCATGGGCTGGGTGATCGTTGTTTGATCGGGACCGTTCCCGTGGGTGTCGATCCTCACTGACCGATGACCTGTCTCCTCTGGACGGAGGCGTTCGGTCACATTTCGATCGTTCGATCCAGAGCAAGTATCGTTCAGACTCTGAAAATACCCAAAACCAACGGAGTGTACGATCAGGTATTACTGGGCTACCAGATAGTAACACAATAGCACACAGGATTATACAGTATACAATATTTTCTAACAAACAGTATAAATAGCTTATATCACGCGATCCACGAACGGATATAGTTTTACGAAGCTTAAAATATGATTTATTGGGGAATTCAGTTTTGACGATAGACATGTATTAAGCCGCCTGGCGTAGACCAAGCGATAGCAAGCGAGATCCAATTATGAATGATGAATGGGACGAGATCGGCTTCGTTATCAGCTCGCGGTATCGTGTGGAAGTACTTCGGAGACTGTCAGAGGGTCCGGCGACGCCGACCCAGATAGCCAGCGACTCCGGGGCGGGGATTGCCCACATTTCACGGGCACTCAGTAGTTTGCGTGAGCGAACACTGGTGGACCTGCTCGTTTCGGAGGATCGCAAAAAGGGCCGTGTCTACGGGATTACGGAGGCCGGAGAAGAGATCTGGGAACAGATCCAGGCCGAGAACATGGTCGAGTGATCGGCGACGAATCGAGCAGACTGTTGATCGACCTGCCGTGGCAGCGTGAGCGTTCTCGGAGGTGACTCTCTGGCTCTCTCCGCCACTGGAGTCCGTATGGCCTATCACCCGATAGTAGTGCCTCCGCAGGTCCAGTCGGCGTTATCCCCGACAGAACGGTCCCGTATCGGCGCTCTGGCTCGCCGTGGAGCGGCTCTGGTAGCGCGTACTGGTCGACTCGCCACTGACAGTGAGCGCGTAGTTCCCGGACTCGACGCGCTCTGGACTCCGCACGTGTCCGGCGCGGATGCGTTGATCCAGATCTGCTCCCCCATCGGGGCTGTAGCTAGCGCTATCCGGGAAATGCTCTGGCTCTGGAGGCTCGCTACTCGTCGTCTTCCTCGTCGTCGTCCGGTGCCAGCATCTCGGGGTCCCGTTTGTATTTCGGCGTCGCCGCGAACTCTGCAATACGCTCTCGATCGCTTTCTGATAGCCACTTCGGCATGGAACGTAAGTTCAGGTTAGCCGTATATACATCTGACGGGAGCTGTTAGAAAGTCATCATATTGATCTATCATTGACTACATGGGCGGCTCGACTCGGAACGACACCCTATCGCAGTCTTGCGGTTTGGCGTCCTCGAACCTCAGACGTATACTATCGCTGAAATGTGCTCCCGGCGTGTCCAGTTCTGCCCGCCTCTCGAGTAGTACTCGACCAGATAGTATCTAACACCTACTGTCGAGAGTCGTCGCATTACCGGCTGAACCCTTACTGCTGGCCACGCAGTAGGAACGTTCTTCCAGCGGGTAACACACCATTACCGGCCGAATGCTGCTCTCGACAAGTCACCGTGACGCCCGGTGGTGTCCACTGAAAAGAAAGTATTTATTTCACCACTACGTTGGGTAGAGATGTGAACTCATCCGACGAGCGGTTCGAAGACGTACCGTGTAACTGCAAGGTCGGTCGGGTCCTCGAGGAGTACGACCTCGCAGCGCTGAACGACGAACTGGTGGCCTACTGGACTGGACGTGGCGAGGAGCGGTACAGTTTACGCGAACTGGCGACGTACGTCAACCGATCGACCCTCCGTGCGGCGATGGACGAAGCCGGTGTCGCCTACAAGGACGGCGAGGTCGAGAACACCTACCGCCTGTTGACCGACGACGATGTAAGCAGCGGGATGCGAACCGAGACGCGCCGTGAACTCGAACACGATTCCGTGCCGGTCGAACAGGTCGAGAGTGATTTCGTCTCCCACCAGACCGTTCACAACCACCTGACGGACTGTCTCGACGCGTCCATGGTGACGCCGGACGACGAAGAACGCGTCGAGAGCGCGCGGGACAAAATCCGGGCGCTTCAGAATCGTACCGTGGCGGTAACGGACGATACGATCGACAGACTCGATCGATCGGACGTGATCGATCTCGGTGAGTACGACGTGCTGGTCGACGTCTCGATTATCTGTAGCGACTGTGGCCGCCAGTACACGGCGGGTGACCTTCTCGAACGCGGTGGCTGCGAGTGTCAGACGGACAGCGCCCCTGAGCGTAGTGAGTGACGACTGTTTCGCTGTCACACGTCCGCCTCCCGCGAGAAGTTTACAGATGTACTCGTGTAATACGTGGCTCACGAGACGGTTTCTGATTGCCGGGATGAACAACAAATAAGTAGGATGGCCGAGTCGTTTTGAATAATGGAATCAGGCGCTACTGTAGACGACGAGGTACTCCCCGAAACAGTCACTGTCCGGGCAGAGAATATCGGCGGGATCGACGAAACATCGGTGACGCTCGATCGAGGGATTACGGCGCTTACGGGCCGGAACGCGACGAACCGAACCTCACTTCTGCAGGCGATCATGGCGGCGCTCGGCAGCGACCAGATCTCGCTCAAGGCGGACGCCGATACCGGGCATGCCAGTATCGAGATTGGCGACGATGTCTACGAGCGGTCGCTCGAACGGAGCGGTACCGCGATCGTGACCGACGGCGACCCGTATCTGGAGGACAGCGAGATCGCGGATCTGTTTGCCTTCCTGCTGGAGTCGAACGAAGCTCGCCGTGCCGTAGCCCGTGGAGACGATCTCCGCGAACTCATCATGCGTCCCGTCGATACGGCTGTAATCCGGTCAAAGATCGACGAGCGCACCGAAGAGAAGCGACGGATCGACGACCGACTCTCGGAACTGGACGATATTTCCGCCAAGCTCCCGGGACTCGAAGAGCAACGAACGCGCCTCGACGGCGAAATAGAGGATCTGGAGTCCGAGCTCGCCGCTATCGAGGCGGAGATCGACGATGTCGACGCCGACGTGGAGACGTCGCGCGCCGAAAAACAGGAGCTCGAATCGAAGCTCGACGAGCTCCAGTCGGTTCGGTCGGAACGCGAACGCACGAGGCGGCGGATCGACACCGAACGAGAGAGCATCGACGCGCTGGAATCGGAATACGAGGAACTCGAATCGGAGCTGGCCGAACTTCCGGAGGACCGCGCCGCCGAACTCCAGCAACTGCGAAGTGAGATCGAGATGCTGGAGGGTCGCAAGGAGTCGCTGACGGCGGAGATCAGCCAGCTCCAGAGTACGATCCAGTTCAACGAGGACCGGCTAGCGGACGCACAGGCTGGCGAGCTAGACGCCGGTCGCTCGGACACCGACAGCGACGTCACCGACCAGCTCCTTTCCGAGCAGGATTCGGTCGTCTGCTGGACCTGTGGCTCCGAAGTCGCGCGCGAGCAGATCGAGACCACAGTCGAACAGCTCCAGTCCAGCCGGAAGGAGAAACTGGAGGAACGAACTGACGTGTCAAACCGGCTGCGCGAGCGACGACAGGACGCCGACGAGCTGGAATCCAAGCGGTCGGAAGTCGACGAGCTAGAACGCCGGATCGAACAGGTCGAAGGCGAAATCGAGGATAGAACCGATCGACTGGAGGGCTACGAGGAGCAGCTGGACGAACTTGCGGACGCTGTCGAGCAGCTCGAATCAGAGGTCGAGGCACTGGAGTCCGAAAGCTACGAGGAAGTGCTCGACAAACATCGGGAGGCCAACTCCGTCGAGTTCGAGATCGAACAGAAAGAACAGAAGCGGCGTGAGATCACCGAGGAGATCGAAGAGATCGAGTCACGACTGGACGAGCGTGACCACCTCGAAACGAGACGCGATGAGGTCGCGGAGGCCCTCACCGAACTCCGGACCCGGATCGACAGAATCGAGGCGGACGCAGTCGAGGCGTTCAACGAACACATGGAACGGCTGCTGGAGCTCCTGGCGTACGACAATCTCGACCGCATCTGGATCCAGCGAAACGAACGGGAGGTTCGTGAGGGCCGTCGAAAAGTGACGAAGAGCACGTTCGATCTCAAGATCGTCCGGACGACCGAGGACGGCACGGCCTACGAGGACGATATCAACCATCTCAGCGAGAGCGAGCGCGAGGTGACAGGACTGGTGTTCGCGCTCGCTGGCTATCTTGTTCACGACGTGTACGAGACGGTGCCGTTCATGCTGCTGGACTCGCTGGAGGCCATCGACTCCGACCGTATCGCCGATCTTGTCGCGTACTTCCGGGAGTACGCGCCCTACCTCGTCGTTGCCTTGCTGTTCGAGGACGCCGATGCGCTCGATATTGATCACGAGCGCGTCACCGATATCTGAGGGCCGCTCAGGTTTCTGGACGACCGGACTTCGATTCGTTCATCTCATACCTATCGGTGATCCGGGACGTACGAAGTACCGGTCCGGCGTGATCCACAGACCGTTTTCGGTAGCCGATTTGAGTGGCATCTATCGTGATCACACATTGTAGAAATTCTAAACATTGTGGCCAGTATTCCCGTTATCACGGCTCCGAACCACTGTATTCTGACCAATGTCACACTACCGGTCAAGTAACAAGTTCCTACCACTGCCGACTTCAAAGTCAGGCCAATCTCATCCTGAAGAACAACGATTCAGCCTTCGAATGCTCGCAGTGCTCCCGTGAGCGTCGACGCGATGGCGTCCCTGTCGAACTCTCTGGCCGACGCCACGTCGCCGACTCTCTAGATTGCGCCAGCGGGAACCACTCAGGTAGAGGGATTTGCGACGACGCCGCCCTCCCGGACAGCCGTCCGATCACAACAGCTCATACATCCCTGTACGTTGTCCTGGTTGTCGCCGAATACTCGAACGAAGTTCTGCGTGACGAAGCCGCCGCAGTTATCACATCGTGGCATGGTTCATCCATGCAATGTTCTCAGTACGGTATAGTTACTCACCGTATACCTGACGTTATATTCTCCTTAAAACATGTTAGAGCGCCTCTACGGCAGTTCTGGCCCGTTCGGCTTGTCTGACGATCAGGCGGGGTTCCACCTGTTTGAGGGATCACGGAGGCGTCGTTTCGCCCACGTTACCAGCTCCGGGATATCGCTGAGATGAAGGAGTTTACGGATCGCAGCTTTGTCGCCGTCGTTGGCTCTGGAGAGTGTTTCGTCGTCCAGACGGTTGAGATCCGTCATGAGCCGATCGTAGCGGTCGTTCGGCGCGAGATACAGGATTTCGGTCATCAGCAATCTAGATTTCATTTTCGGTGCGACCTGCTCGTGCCACAGGTCCTCGTATACGGAGAGTCGATCGGCGGAGGTATCCGGTTCTTTTGGCGTGAGCGCGTGGTCCGAGGCGATCGCCGCGGCCCGTCCCGACTGCATGCACTTGTTGATGCCTTCACCCCAGAGCGGATCGATCGTCGGAACAGTGTCGCCGATCGCCATGAAGCTATCAGTGTGCATCCTGCCGGGCATCTGGATGTGCGCGGAGCCACGCAGTACCTCACCGCCCTCGATCTTGCTCGCGTTCTCGAAGCGGGGGTCGGTGTCGAGCCAGTGTTGCATGTACCCGTCGATCGTCATCCCGCTTTTGGCCTTCTCGCGGTGGCGCTCGTTCTGGATGTAGCAGACGCCGACCTTCGCGGTATCCTCTCCGGTGTGGAAGATCCACGAGTAACCGCCGGGTGCGATGTCGTGATCCAGCCGGAGCATCATCGCGTCGTGGAGGTCACCATACCCCTCGTGGTCGAGGTCGATCCCCTCCATGTGGTAGTCGATCCCGATCGCCTGGTTCTCGCGTTCGAGCGTGCTCACGCCGAGTTCGGATGCCAGCGGCGCGCTCGGACCGGTCGCGTCGATGACGATCTCGCCGTACACTTCCCTGTCGCCGTCGAACCGAACGCCGACGATTTCGCCACCATCCATCACCGGCCCGGCGACCCGGGCGTCGAAGCCAAACTCCGCGCCGTTCTCCCGGGCCTCCGCAACAAGCCAGCGCTTGAACGCGGCAAAGTCGAGGACAGCCCCGGAGAGGTCGCGTGTGAAGTGCTCGTTTGGGGACTCCAGTACGACCGAATCGGTGTACTGCTGGACCACGTCGCCGGGGACCCCAAACGCCGACATCATCGACGGGAAGGTTCCGGCTGTGGATTTGTTGCTCTGACGGGGGAACTCCGCTTCAGGTTCGGTTTCAAGCACGAGAACGTCGTAATCCCGTGCGGCGAGATCCCGGGCACACTGACCGCCCGCGGGACCTGCGCCAGCGATCACGACGTCGTACTCGTCGTTCATATGCTGTGATTGGGTGTCCCCGTTATCAATGTTTCTTAACAGTTCATATCATGGAAAGCGTGTTATATATAACTGGGATGCAGACTGGTCATGCGATCCCTGCCCCACCCAGCAGCAGGCGAATTCCGATGATAGTCAGCAGGGCGAGCACGACCCGGCGACGCAGGCTCTCACCGATCCGATGACGGAGTCGCTTGCCGATCAGGACGCCAGCGACGGCAGGGACGGTTGCCGCGACAGATGCCAGAAAGACGAGGCTGTCGGGGTAGAGTCCGAGCGCTCCGGCCGTCCCCACACGCACGGCGTTGAGTCCCAGAAAGAGCATCGCCGTGACGCCGACAAACAGGCCATGTGAGAGGTTACAGCTCTTGAGATACGCGACCAGCTGGACGCCGACGTTCGTCGCACCGAAGAGGACGCCGGAGACGAGGCCGACAGCCGCCATACCGCCCGTAGACTCGACGAAACACGCCTCTTTTGCCCGGCTGACCGCAGGGATCGACACTGCTCGCTGGAGGCTCCCCACGAACGCGAGCGTCACGAGTCCGAGACCAACTCGCAACGGCGCGTCCGGCAGGGCGTCGAGAGCGACCATTCCGACGATCATCCCCACGAGCGCGGCGATCAGCAGCGGTGCGAACCGTCGTCCACAGGTTCGTAGCTGTTCGCCCGAGACCTCGCCGACGAGCGAGAGATTCACCCCGAGTATGGGGACGATCATGAACACGACCGCAGTCGCCGGATCAATGACAGTCGCAAGCGCCATCGTGGCAACGACGGCGAAGCCAAAGCCCGCGAGTCCGTTCACCGCACCGGCGAGGACGATAACGGCAATGAGGGCTGCCACGGAGGCCAGCGAGTCGATCATTACTCGTTCGTCTCGTAGCAGGTACATATCCCTGTGGTGGTTGTGTGTGCAGGATGCTCACAGATCGACAGTCGATCGTCGAGTGGCTGATCCGGAGAAGCAGCCTGCCTATATATAGGACTGTTGTACTATCGTACTAAATAACAGACTATTAATTGTTCCTGTAGCACCTCACGTGGAGAGATTGATGCGACACAGCACCGGTAACAGGTGAGGGTCAGACGTCTCTGGCATAATAAGTCTCCCAGCCCCTCGACCAGCTCTATACTGGCGAAAAACAGATCGTCAGACACTGAAACCGTATGTTACGGCTTGAAAAGGCATTTTCATCGAGATTCCACTTCATTGAGTGTTTCGTTACCTCGTTTCGGATCACGGCCTGCGCTTAACTCTCATATCTATAAACATACTCGTATCCTGTTCTTTGTGCAGGCTGTTCCTGGTTTCGGCACGACTTCGATCCCACACCAGTCTGCGCCAACCCCGAATTTATTATGGATGACGCGCCGAGTAGTACCGTGTCTTTCCCGCTGGCGAAACCCGTCGATCGATTGTACGAGGAGGTCGCAGGGTTCGACCTCGTGGTTGTACCGGATGCACCGCTTGCAAGCGCGCTGAATCGTCGGCTCGACCGTCCGCATCTCGGGACGTTTGCGACCACGCCGCGCCGGCTTGCGGCCGGGCGACGCGAGACTGCCGAGGACCGACTTGCCTTTCTGTCCGTGATCGAGGATGCCGATATCGGGTGGAAACCCGCAGCTCACGCGATTGGTGATATCCTCCAGTGCTGGGAGCATCAGGGCACCCGGGAGGCGATCCTGGCCTACGAGGAGCATATCAACGACGTGACGCGGGACGTGCTCGACCGCGTCGGCGCGCTGGAGACAACCTCGAAACGCCTGACGGAGTACCGAATCGAGAGCGAGAACGTCGCGGTCGTCGGCCTCGACCAGCTGACGCCGCTGGAACGGGCTGTCCTGCCGGAGTCCTACGAGGTCGTTGATCCGTTCAGCGACGATGCCTTCGAGCTCCCGCCGTTCCGGATATTCGAAACCACGACTGCCATCGTCGAGACGGTTGTCGAGGCCGCACAGTCCGGCGCTCCCGAGGACATCGCAGTCGTCCTCGATGCCGGAAGCGAGTACTCGCCGCTCATTGAATCGGCGCTGTCGGCGGCTGACGTTCCGTTCTACGGCGGTCCGGGATTCGCTGACGATCCTGATCATCGCGCGTTCGTCCAGCTACTGCGAACGCTCCACGGAAGCTCCAACGTGCGCGTGGGAGATGTCCGACCCGTACTTTCTCGGCTCGGCGTCGACGTCTCCCGTGAGCACAACGAAAAACGGCTTTCGGAACTGGACGAATCGGCTGCCGACCTGTCGTGGCTCCGCTCGCTTGCAGCGGCTGCCCACGAGTACACACTCGTCGACGTGCTCGCGGAGTACGAGGACCGGGCCGACTGTTCGCTGTCCGCGTTCGGGACGGAGTTAGGGCGCCTCGGACTGGCAGACGCCCCGGCGACCGAAGCGAACGTCGACCGGTTGACCTTCTACCTCTCGACGTACGAGATGCCGGTAGACCGCGAAAACGAGGGTGTCCTGCTCGCCGACGCGAAATCAGCGGCCTACGTGGACCGCCCCACGGTCTTTTTCCTCGGTATGGACGACCGCTGGACGCATTCGGCACCGCGGCGACCGTGGGTGGATGGGGCGGAGCAGTTCACGCGGAACATCCAGGACTTCCAGTTGCTGCTCCAGAGCGGCGTCGAGCAGCACTACCTCGTACAGGACGCGACTGGCGGCTCGCCCGTGACGCCGTGTCTGTACTTCGAGGAACTGCTCGATCGGGAGTACGAGCGCTTCTCGGACCTGCCGAGCGTGGCCTACGGGCGAATACGCGACGAAGAGACGCAAGCGATGGAGACGGACGACGGTACAGGCAGTTTCGACCGTGACCGACTCGTCGATGGCTCCGAACCCACTGCATCGACGCGCCTGCTGGGCGTCGACGCCGTCAGCCAGTCCTCGCTCGGCTCCTATGTCAACTCGCCGCGGGACTACTGCTTCGACACACTGCTTTCCTCGCCCGACAGGGAGTACTTCGCCGAGGGGAACCTGTTTCACGACTTCGCCGAGTTCTACGTGAACCACCCCGACTTTGTCGACGAGTCGGTCCGCGAATCGGTCGTCGACCTGCTGGTCGAGGAGACGCGCCCGTTCCGCCGGAGCGTCGACGAGGGGCGAAAACGAACCGAGTACCGTGTCGGCGTCGACACGCTCGTCGCGTATCTGGACGACGTCAGCCCCGAGGATACCGCTTTCCTGTCGCCGTCCGATGGGTGGGGAACGAACGCAGTCGCCGAGCACTTCGACAGGTCGATCGACTCGCCCGTGACCGAACGCTGGTTCGAGGACGAGGAGCTGGGCGTCAGAGGGAAGATCGACCTCGTCGCCGATCCCACACACCTCGTCGATTTCAAAAGCGGCAGCAAAAAGGGGGCAACAGCGGTCGTGGGCAACGCCGCGATCGACCCGCCCAGCGACACGCCCGACTTCCAGGCGCTGCTGTACCTCACCTACTGGCGCTCGCAGTATCCCGACCGCCAGCTATCCTTCACGTTCGTCCACTTCCTCGAACTCCTCGACGAGATCGTGACGGGCGAACTCGCGCTGGAGGACCTCGACGTCGAGGACGGCGAGCTCGACGACGCGCTGACCACGATCACCTACTACCCGAAGCACTTCTCCGAGTACGCGAGCTCCCGGTCGACGTTCGAGGCGCTCCGGGATGAGGGTGCGAAGAAGTGTCAGAAGACCCTCTCACAGGTCGAGTACCGGGACTACGCCGCGGTCTTCGAGCAGGTTCCGATCCACCACACGACGGATAGCGACGAACTCATCGAGTCGGCCTTCGGCGAGAGCTTCATCGACCGAATGCAAGCGATTGTCGGGGAATACAAGTACGTCGTGGCGGGCTGTAAACAGGCGATGCGCGAACTGACTCGGATCAGGGACCGGAACTACTTCGAGGGGGATCTGGACGCGTTCGAGACGTTCCTCGACGACCAGCTCGCGGAGCTAAACCGTCGCCACACCGGAGAGGAGCGGTTTCCGGTCGGCGGTCCCGGCGAGGAGCCAAACGAGCGCTATCTGAACCACCGGGATCTGCTGCTGGAGGGCGAACGATGAGCGAGTTCACGCCGAACCCCGGTCAACGAGAACTGATCGACAGCACCGAGGGGACCTACCTCGTCGACGCCGGTGCCGGGACGGGGAAAACATTCTCAATCACGCGCCGGTATGCCGGAATCGTCGATACGGAGGGAGTCGAGCCCGATGACGTGTTGCTCGTCACGTTCACGAACAACGCCGCCGGGGAGATGCGAGAGCGGATCGTCGACCGCTCGGGGTACGGGACGCGCGAACTGAAAGACGCGCCGATCCAGACGTTTCACTCGCTGTGTCACGATCTGTTGCTCGAACACGGCCACGATGCGCCGGGACTGCTGGGCATCGACGATTATATCACCGACTCGACGCGCCTGCTCGACGACGAGTTCGTCGAGCGGAGCCTGTTCGGCGAGTTCATCGACGGGTTCAGTGACGACCATCCCGAGTACGAGGACATCTTTGCCGCCCTGTCGGAGCCGACAGACCTGCTCGACCTGCTCAACGAACTCGCCGCGAAGGGTGTCTTTCCGACCGCCGAGGGCTGGTACAGGGACGGCGAGCGCCACCTCGATGGCGACTTCGAGGGCTTCAGAGAAATCTTCGATGAGCGCAATGAGCCACGCAACGGCGGCAACAAGCAATCTGCGCTCCGCTCCGCGCTCTACAGCTACGGCAACTCCGGGACGTATCTACCGGACGCTCCATCGAAATCCGAGATCCGCGGCGAGGGCAAGCAGGTGCCCGACGTACTCGCCAAGCACGCGTTCCACGAGGACCGCGAGCGTCTCAAATCGTTCGTTCACGACGTGTACTTGGGCTATCTCCGCTTCTCGCTTCGCCGGAACTACCTGAACTTCGGCTTCCTGCAGCTGCTCGCGTACGTGTTGCTCTGTGAAGACCATGCGCTGCGCGAGCGGATCGCTTTCGAGTACGTGATGGTCGACGAGTTCCAGGACACGAGCGAGATCCAGTTCAAACTCGCCTTGCTCTGTGCGGGCACCGAGAACTTCTGTGTCGTCGGCGACTGGAAACAGAGCATCTACGGGTTCCAGTACGCCGACGTGGAGAACATCGTCGCGTTCGAGGATCGACTGGGGCGGTTCGCCGCCGAGTTGAACCGCGACCACGACCGGGTCGGCTTCGAACAGCCGGATGTCGAGACAATCTCACTCGTCGAGAACTACCGTTCGACCGAGGCGATCCTCGACCTCGCAGAGGACGGGCTGGTTGCCCCGGCAACGAGCAAGGAAGCGGTGGACGCGGAGTCGATCCTCGAAGACGTCACGTCGCTCGACGCCGTTTCCGACTACGACCACTCCCGGATCGAGGCCTTTCAGAGCGAGGACGAACAGGAGGCGCTCCTCTCGCGGATCCACGATATCGTCGGGGACGAACGGTTTCCGGTCGAGGACGAGGGTGGCGACCTCCGAGCGCCGGAGTACGGTGACATCGCGGTGCTGACGCGCCGACGCGCGTTCGGCCGCGAACTGCTCGCGGCGGCCACCGAGAATGGCCTCCCGATGGCCTACGAGGGCGGCGTCGAGATCTATCGGACCGACCCGGCGAAACTGCTGCTCGCATGGCTGCGCGTTCTGGAGTACGATGCGGACCGTGGGTGGGCCCCGCTGCTCGAACGTGTGGGCTACTCGTTACCAGAGATCGACGCCATGCTATCCTCGGGGACCTACCCCCAGAACCTGGTCGGGTTCGCCGACGAACTACGCGACCGCGAGACTGTGGGTGCGATTGCCCGACACGTCTTCGAGCGCTACGGCTACGACGGCCCGGTCGCCGACGCTATCTTGCATGCCGTCCAGTCCGTCCACGATGCGACGACGATGAGCCGTGGCGACCTGCTCCGGTATATCGAGCGCGGCATCGAGACCGGGACGACCCGCGAAGTCCACGTCGGGGCAGGGACGGACGCCGTCACCGTCCAGACGATCCACGCGACGAAAGGGCTCGAACATCCCATCGTGATCCTTGCGGACATGAATCAGCACTCGTTCCCGCCCTCCGGCGGCGGGACGAGCGATATCACGTTCGGGGATCCGGTCGGCCTCCGACAGCGGACGGTCTTCGATGCCGAGGCCTACGACCGGCCACACGTCTTCCGGAACTGGCGCTCGGACGTCCTGAAGCGGACGCTCCCGCGGAACTACGATGAGGAGCGCCGTCTGCTCTACGTGGCGATTACGCGGGCCGAGCACCACGTCCTCTTTTCGGCGGGCGAGACACCCAGTGCCTTCCTCGAATCATTACCCGTAGCGGTCGAACAGATCGATCCGGACGTCGCAGGGGTGTCGGCTTCCACAGAGGCGAAACCGACGTTCACGCCAGACGTACAGGGTCGCGACGGTCCAGCGGCGGAAACTCCCCACACAATCATGCGCGACGATGTCTTCGAGGGCGTGGATGACGGACGCGGTGTCGAGTTCGGGAGCCGAGTCCACGAGTTCGCAGAAGCGTACGCGCTCGGCGAGGGAGTGACGCCGGAGGGGTCGGACGAACGCGCCGTTGCGGCGTTTCTCGATGGCCTCGACGGCGAACTGCTCGTCGAGGAGGACATCCATCTCCCCCTGGACGTCGACGGCGAAACGGTAACGATCACCGGCGTCGTCGATCTGGTCCACGTCACCGATGAGCGCGTCGACGTGATCGATTACAAGACCGACCGTGGCCGACACGCCGAAGATGAGTACCGAAAACAGTTGAGCGTGTATCATCACGTCCTCGAAGCTGTCTACCCCGACCGTGAGGTTACGACGAGTATCTTCTACACGGACGGGGGCGAGCGCGTCCGCGTGGAGCCGCTCTCGGAGACGGAGTTATCGAACGTCGTTTCGGCGGCGCGCGAACGCTGAGGCGGCAGTCGCTTCACGTTACACCGTGCAGAACACACTTTTTACTCGTCTCCCAAGGGGTTGTCATGAACCGCATCACTGCTGCGGACTACCACGATATCGTGCAGGTCGAGGAGCCACGGGTCGCGCCCGACGGTGACCGGGTGGCTTACGTCAGGAAAGTTCCGGAGGACGACGACTCCTACGAGGCGACGATCTACGTCGTTCCGACAGGAGGGGGCGAGCCGCGGCGCTTCACGATCGAGGAGGGCGTTGACAGCGAGCCACGGTTCAGCCCGAGCGGTGATCGGCTCGCCTTCGTTTCGACGCGCGGGGAGGACGACGACCGACCGCAGTTGTGGGTGCTACCAACCGACGGTGGCGAGGCGAGACAGGTGACCGCGGTTTCGGGTGGCGTCGGATCGATCGCCTGGCGACCGGATGGAAGCGCAATCACCTTTGTCCAGCAGGCCAGCGCCGAGGACCGGGAGGAAGAACGCGATCTCGAAGCGCCGGACGACTGGGAGGCCGACCCCGCCGACCCTCGCGTGATCGATCGGACTGTCTATCGGTCGACACAACAGTACTTCGACGGCAAGCGCAGTCACGTCTACCTCGCGGACCTCGAACGCGACGATGTCAACCGCCTCACGGAGGGCGACCGGGATTTCGCCGCGCCCGAGTGGGGCGACGCGAACACACTGTACTACACCGAGAGCGTCGGCGACGACCCTGACGACTCGATGGAGTACAACATCATCGAACACGATGTCAAAAGGGGGACATCCGCGGCGGTTCACACGGCGGCGGGCTGGGCGACACACCTCGCCGCGACGGCGGATGGTCGCGTCGCGCACCCGCACACTGATCCGGACCGAGCCACGCTCAACCAGACCGACCTACACGTCGTCGATGTCGACGCCGAGCACGTCACGACGCCGACGGCCGATCTCGATCGGACACTCGGGCTCGACGCCGCACCGCAGTGGGGGCCCGACGAGGAGCAGCTGTACTTCACGGCGCCCGACGAGGGGGCCGTCACGCTGTGGGCAGTCGGGTGGGAGGACACCGAGCCCGAGCGAGTCTTGCGTGAAGACGGAGCGAGTATCGACGGTGTCGATGTCGGCGCGGATGTCGTCGCGCTGGTCAAAAGCGAGTGGGACCATCCGGGCGACGTGTTCGCCATGACACTCGGCGGCGCGGAACAACACCGTCTCACCCGTGTCAATGCCGAATATCTGGACGAACGAGGGGTCAGTCAGCCCGACCCCGTGCGTTACGAGGGACCGGATGGCCAGGAGCTGGAGGGCTGGCTGCTCACGCCGCCGGATTTCGACCCGTCCGAGCAGTACCCGCTGGTCGTCGAGGTACACGGGGGCCCTCACGCGATGTGGACGACCAGCGGGACGATGTTCCACGAGTTCCAGACGCTCGCCGCGCGCGGCTACGTCGTTTTCTGGTCGAACCCCCGCGGGTCGGCGGGCTACGGCGAGGCGTTCATGTCGGCGATCGACCGCGACTGGGGCACAACGACCATGGACGACGTGCTTGCGGGGGTCGACCACGTCACGGATCGCGAGTACGTCGATGGCTCGCAGGTGTTCCTGACCGGCGGAAGCTTCGGCGGGTTCATGACCGGCTGGATGGTCGGCAACACCGATCGGTTCGAGGCCGCCGTCGCCCAGCGAGGGGTCTACGATCTCACCGGATTCTACGGATCGACCGACGGGGCGTACAAACTCGTCGAGGGCGACTTCGGAACGACGCCGAGCGAGGAGCCGGAGTTCCTCTGGCAGCAGTCGCCGGTTGCCCACGCGGACGCCGTCGAGACGCCGACGCTCGTGGTACACAGCGACGACGACTACCGAACTCCTGCAAGCACTGCGGAGCTGTTCTACCGACTCCTGCGGAAACACGGCGTCGACACCCGCTTCGTCCGGTATCCCGACGAGGGCCACGAACTCTCCCGAAGCGGCCAGCCCGCCCACGTCGTCGACCGGATCGAACGGATCGCCCGCTGGTTCGACGGCTACTCGGAGTCTCACGACGCACCCCCCGCACTCGAACGGGACGACGAGGCGGAACTTTCGGCGGGCGAGGGCGCTGACGACACGGAGAAATAAGATCCGAGTCTTACCGAAGGGTTCTTGAAATAGCACCGATTCACCAGTTCGTATGAACATCGACGATACGAAGGCGATCTTCACCGCGGTGTTCGCGGGGTCGGTCGTCCTCGCGAACGTACTGGCAGCAAAGCTCACCGGGTTCGAACTGCCGTTGATCGGCCCCGTGGCGATCCCCGCGGGTTTTGTCGCCTTCGGTCTGGCGTATCTTGCCTCGGACTTACTGGTCGAATATCACGGCCGGGAGTATGCCGCCGCGGTGGTCAACGGCACCGTCCTGACATTGGTGCTCTCGTACGCGCTCGTCTTCATGGCGATCTGGATGCCCACGGCCCCAGTCTTCGAGGAGCAGGAGGCGTTCGCACAGACGCTCGGGGACTCGGCGTCGATCATTCTCGCCTCTGTCGTCGCACTGGCGCTAGCACAGCACCTCGATGTCCGATTGTTCTCGGAGCTCAAGCAGCGAACGGCGGGCCGATATCGATGGGTCCGCAACTGCGGTTCGACCGCCGTCAGTCAGGGAGTCGATACGGTCGTGTTCATCACGCTTGGCTTTGCGATCTTCCCCGCACTGGGGCTGGGTGGTGACCCACAATGGGGCTGGGCGCTCGCCTCGATCGTGCTGGGCCAGTATCTCGTGAAGCTACTGGTCGCGGCGATCGACACCGTGCCGTTCTACGCGGTGACGGAAATCGTGGATCGGACGGCGTGAATACCACTGACCGTTCCGTCCCCAGCCGGTCCCTTCTTGCCCACAATCACGGCGGCGAGCCTATCTGTCTTCATTCCCTAATTCGCGTGTATGGACCCCCACTCCGCACAGAGCCTGTATAAATCTCCTCGAACTGATGTCTCGCAGAATCAGGGCAAGTTCCGGACACATTTCAATTTTCCCGGCCGGAACCATCCCGACCACGACGACCACGGCTACGGCCCCCTCGCGACCGTCGTCGAGTCGTTCATGGACCCAGACACGCTGATCCGGATGCACCAGCATCGAAACGAGGAGATAATCTCGTGGGTGCCCGACGGCGTCATGCGCCATGACGATGGTGAGGGGAATAAACTCGTCACCGACGCGGAGAACATGCTGGTGATGAACGCCGGGAGCGGCTTCTGGCACGAAGAACGCACACTTGCTGACGATCCACCGCTTCGCATGCTCCAGATATTCGTTCGGCCGCCCAGTCTGGAACTGCCGTCGAAGATTCAACACGAACCGATCCCAGCTCCGGTCGCAAACGAGTGGCGGCATCTGTTCGGCCCCGAGGGATCCGACGCGCCGCTGTTCGTGCGGAACGAGGTCGATTTCTACGATATCCGGCTAGGTGAGGGGGAAACCGTCGATCTCCCGTCCGCGTCGGGACGGGATACGTACTTCTACGTGTTCGAGGGCGAGGTGACGGCTGGCGATACCAGTTTCAGCAAGGCGGAAAGCGGCCTGCTCGTCGACGGAGAGCTCCCGGTTTCGGCGGCAACCGATTCGATACTGGTGGCGTTCCTGATCGATCCGGACGCGCCCGTGACTCGGCAGGGAACGATCGGGCGCTGAGGGCGGTCCATTGATCTCTCCTGTCTGTCCGATCGCACCGGACCGGCATTTAATAGGTATCGAGCGCCTATCGGTAGCCACAGCTGACAGGCCCACTCACATGAACGCGATAATCGCCAAACGCGTCGACTCCGGCACGCCCGACACGTCCGAAATCATCGACCTCGCCCGCGCGGCGGGCTATACCGTCGTCGGCGAGGTCACCCAGACCCGGACGGAAGACCCTGCCCTGGGGATGGGAGAGGGGAAAGTCGAAGAGCTGGCGGTACTGACGGCCGAGACCGACGTTGAGGCCGTGATCTTCGACAACCGTCTCGATCCGTATCAGACGTACAATCTGGGACAGAAGCTCCCGACCGGCGTCGAGGTGATCGACCGGTTCACGCTGATCCTGGATATCTTCGGCCAGCGCGCCCAGACGCGCAAGGCCCAGCTACAGGTCGAACTGGCCGAGCTCCGCTACGAACTCCCGCGCGCCGAGGCGAAGACGAGCCTGGCGAAACGCGAGGAACGCCCAGGTTTCATGGGCCTTGGCGAGTACGACGAGAGCCGCGAGCAGGACATCAAAAAGCAGATCAGTAACATCCGCGACGAGCTCGAACGGATCGAAAAGACCGAGGAGCACCGACGCCAGCAACGGCGGGAGTCGGGCTTCGATCTGGTCGCACTGGCGGGCTACACCAACGCGGGCAAGTCGACGCTGATGCGCCAGCTCGCGGCCGATCTGGACGTCGACGAGAACGAGGAGCTTCATCCCGACCTCGATTCCACCGCCGAGTCCGAGGATCGACTCTTTACCACGCTCGGGACGACGACCAGGAAGATGGAGGCGCGCCGGCGTGACGTCCTGCTTACCGACACGGTCGGCTTCATCAGTGATCTGCCTCACTGGCTCGTCGAGTCGTTCAAGTCGACGCTAGATCAGGTGTACCGCGCCGATCTCATCCTGCTGGTCGTCGACGTCAGCGATCCCGTCGAGGAGATCCGCGAGAAACTGGTGACCAGCCACGATACGCTCTACGAGCGCAACGAAGCGCCGATAGTCACGGTGTTGAACAAGATCGACAAAGTCGACGCCGAGGAGCTCGACGAGAAACGTGCAGCGCTGTCGGCGCTCGCGCCGAACCCCGTTGCAGTGAGTGGACAGGACGGTGAGAACGTCGACGCGCTGATCGACCGGATCGACGCCGATTTGCCCGACTGGAAGCACGAACGGCTCGTCCTGCCGATGACAGAGGAGACGATGAGCGTCGTCTCGTGGATCCACGACAACGCACAGGTCAACGACGTGAACTACGGCGACGACGACGTGCTCGTCGACTTCGAGGCCAGACCGACCGTCGTCGAGCAGTCGCGGTCGAAAGCCAGCGACCTTTCGCCGGCTGCCGAGTCGGCCTGACGGTTGGGGTTTTTGCAGTCGGGAACGAACTCGTACGTATGGGGGAGAACGACACGATCCCGGTGACGGTAGTCTGTGGCTATCTCGGAGCGGGAAAAACGACGCTAATCAACCACCTGCTGTCGAACCCGGGTGACCGGGAGATCGCAGTAATCGTCAACGACATGGGGGAAATCAACGTCGACGCCGATTTGCTCACCCGGGAGAGCGACGAGGAGGGGGTCGTCGACCTCTCGAACGGCTGTATCTGCTGTGAGTTGGGCGACGATCTGGCGACCGAAACAGAGCGACTGGCCGAAACCCGCGAGTTCGACGTGCTCGTCGTCGAGGCGTCCGGGATCAGCGAGCCGATCCCAATCGCGCAAACACTGGTCGAGGATACGGCCGACCGACTTGAACTTGACACGATGGTGACGGTGCTGGACAGTTTCGGGTTCTGGAACGAGTTCGACCCGGAGAATCGCCAGCCCGATGAGGACGTCGAACGGCCGCTCTCTACAGTGTTCATCGATGGCATCGAGTTCTGTGACGTGCTGTTGCTCAACAAAACCGATATGCTCCCGGACGATGCGCTCGGCGAGATCGAGGCGACGGTCCGTGAACTACAGCCACGGGCCCACATCGAGCGAACGGAGTATTCGATGGTCGATCCGGATCTGGTTCTCGGTACTGGTCGATTCGACTTCGAGGAGGCCAGCCAGTCACAGGGCTGGAAGCGCAGTCTCGCTCACGACCACGACGAGCACGAACGTTCGCCCGCGGAAGCCCACGGCGTTACCTCCTTTGTCTACCGCGAGACACAGCCGCTTCATCCCGAGCGATTTGCCGACTGGCTCGACGACTGGACGGGCGAGATAATCCGGGCGAAAGGTATCTGTCGGATTGCGGGTCGCGAGGAGGAGGTAATCGGCCTCAGTCAGGCCGGACCATCCGTCGAAGCCGGACCGATCGGCCGGTGGGATCCCGAGCGGGACGACCCGCGAACGGAGCTGGTCTTCATCGGTCGCTCGCTCGATGAGACGGGCATTCGCGAGGAACTCGACCGCTGTCTCGTCGAGGAGACGACGACCGGGGAGTGGGAGTCGGCGGGCGATCCGTTCCCACTATAGGCGCGATTGAACCTCAGCTCACCCCTCGAACGTCTCCCGAAGCTCGTCCCAGTCCTCGTGAAAGCCGTGTGTCGACTGCGTCTCGCTCGCCATCGCTGACTGGTAGACATCGTCGTATTCGAGTAGCTGCGACCAGCCCTCGTGGAAAGCGGCGCTGCAGTACTGGCACATACGCGTGGGTTCGACGGGCGCGTAGATAGGGTTTGTCCCGTCGCCTATTGCCCCACGCAATAACGGCGGAGGCCAACAAGTACTTATCCCTGTACTGGAGAGAGACAGCAACGACTTCAGCAGTCGGATAGCACAAAAATGAACTCGGCAACGTACATCGAACAGGACGAACAGTGGGTTGAACACGGTTGCAGCAAATGCGAATGGGCGATTTTCGCCGACTCCTTCCCCGAGGCGATTAGTGCGTACCACTCACATCTACGAGAACAACATCCTGACGCCTGGTTACAGGCCTGAAAAAACGAAAACGGGCCGTCCTACGGTTCGAGCAGGACCTTGATGACGCCCTCCTCACGCGCGTCGAACCGTTCGTACATCTCGGGAGCTTCCTCCAGATCGACTCTGTGGGAGACCACCCACGACGGGTCGGCGCGTCCCTCGATAATCAGGTCGCGTAGCTGCCGGTTGTACTGCTTGACGTTACACTGACCCGTCCCGAGCTTGAGACCCTTCTCGAAGAGCTTCCCAAAGTCGATTCCGAGGCGTCCCTGCGCGGCCATATCGTCCGGCGCGCCGGGGTCCTCTGGGACGTACAGTCCCGGGATACCGAGCTGTCCGGTCGGGCGGACCACCTGAATCAGCTGGTTGAGCACGACAGCCGGATTCTCCTTGGCCGGGTCGTAGGCGTAGTCCTCGGTATCCGTATCGACGTCTTTGGGATCGGTGGCCTGGTAGCCGACCGCGTCTACGCCCTTGTCGACTTCACCACCGTGCTGATCGATAATCTGCTCGACTGGATCGCCCTCGGTGAAGTCGATCCCCCTCGCGTCACAGTGTTTCTCGGCGAGTTCGAGGCGACTCGGGACCTGATCGACGACGTAAATCTCCGAGGCACCTTTGATACTGGCGCTGTAAGCGGCCATCAGTCCGACCGGACCGGCACCGAAGATCGCGACGGAATCACCCGGCTGCAGGTTCGCCAGTTCGGTTCCGTGCCAGCCGGTCGGGAAGATATCCGCGAGCAGCGCAAACGAGTCCTCGTGGGTGCGCCCCTCCGGTAGTTTGAGCGCGTTGAAGTCCGCATACGGGACGCGGAGTTTTTCGGCCTGTCCCCCCTTGTACGGTCCCATCGCAACGTAGCCGTACGCCCCGCCAGCAAAGCCCGGATTAACGTTCGTACAGAATCCCGTAAAGCCATCCTCGCAGTTCTGACAGAACCCACACGCAACGTTGAATGGGAGGACGATCCGGTCGCCCTCCTCCAGCGTGCTGACCGCTTCCCCGACTTCTGTCACGACCCCCATGTTCTCGTGTCCGAAGACGATGCCTGGTTCGGCTGCAGTCCGGCCCTCGTACATATGCAGGTCGGACCCGCAGATGGCCGAAGTCGTGATGTCGATCACCACGTCGTTCGGGTGTTGAATTTCCGGTTCCTCTACCTCTTCAATCGTGACGTCGTACTCCCCCTGATATACGACTGCGTTCATTGACATATGGTAACTCCCCCCGCAAGACAGGTTTCCACAGTTCGGCTATTATAGTTAATTCCGAACACCTGAGAGTATCATTCCCTCAGTATTAATTTCAAGACTATATTAATATAGTAAATATATCACATCTGCACCAGATACCGGGATCTGGCGGGAGCTCTGTAACCCCATATCAGTGAATATCCGACAGATCCAGCCGATCCAGCAGTGACCGAGTCGGCTGGCCATCGGCCGTCCACTCGCGGAGGTCGTAATAGTGATCCAGCATCGACTCGAACGAGTCTCGGTCGACCCCCTCCGGCCCGGCGAGCGGTTGTGGAAGCACGTCGTCGGTCCGGCCGAAGCCTTCGCGGACGTTGAACAGTCGGGTAAGTGTCCAGATACGCTCGCCGACGGTTCGCAGGTCGGTATCGGGCGCTACGCCGACAGCCGCAAGCCATTCCGCGCCGAGATCGTCGAAGACCGGGGCAACGAACTCGTCGATGACGAGACTCCAGAGCACCGATCGCCGGTCCTGCTCCACAGCGACCTCCCTTGCGACGCGTTGGGGCGTCCAGTCGCCCGCGAACGCCTCCCGTTCGATCGGGAGCGCCCGGCGGTGGCACGCGCCCCTGTCGCTGGTGGCGTATGCGAGCGCCATGCTCTGCGCTCCTCTGGGGTCGTATCCTGGCAGCGCCATCGCCTTGACGGTGGGAACGAGTTCGCCCCCACCAAACCGCTCAGCGGCGGCGTCCACGCCATCCGCCAGCGCGTCGCCGAGCGCGGCTTCTCGCAGTGCGATCTCCCCGAGCAGTTCGCGTGCTCCGTTCGGGTCACCGAACTCGATCTCCCGGTCGACGATCCCGCGATCGCTCGCCCGGATCGTCCACGCCACGGCGCTTCCGGCGTCAATGAGGTCGAGACCGAGTTCATCACACAGCCCCCCCAGTTCCACGACGGCGTCGAACTCGTCAATGCCGAGGCCCGCGCCGAGCGACATCGCGGTCCCGCCGCGGGGAACGTGCTCGCCGGACTCCGTCTCGACGCGGAAGTCGCCGGGCGAAACCTCGTCCGGGCGTTCGCGGCCGGTTGCGCGCTCGCGGATCGCCTCGATCCCCAGCGTGTCGACGTCCTCAACGCCGCGTCGTTGCCACCCTTCGGCGGCGAGCGCACCCACTGCGTCGGCGAAGTCGATACTTTCGACAGTGCCGCTCGCGCGGTGCCAGTCGGTCGCCGTGTCGGTCTCGTACCGGCGCTCGTACCGCTCCCGGAGCGTCTCTAGTCCGGTCGGCGGATCGCCGCGCGCAACAACAGCCTTCAGACGCTTTGCGCCCATTACCGCGCCAGCACCGCCCCGCCCGGCGTGATGCTCCCCGGCGTCCGACGCAATCGTCGCGTAGGCCACACGGTTCTCCCCTGCCGGGCCGATACAGGCGACTGATCCGTCGTAGTGTCTGGCGGTCGCGACCGTCTCTTCGCCCCAGCTGTCCGTGGGAACGACCGACGCCTCGCCGGATTCGACGTCGATCCTGACCGGCTCGCTCGCCGCCCCCTCGATCAGAAGCCCAATATGCTCGTCGAGCGCGCCAGCCAGCACCGCCGGGAACTCGCCGCCGGCGTACGAGTCCAGAAAGGTACCGGTCAGTGGAGACTTCGTCACGGCGGCGTACCGCGCATCGCCCGGTACGAGCCCGGTAAGCGGACCGAGCATAAACAGGAGCGCGTTCTCGGGACCAAGCGGGTCGGTTCCCGGCTCCAGCTCTTCGTAGAGGTAGCGCGCACCGAGGCCTTTCCCGCCGATGTACTGGCGGAGCCATCGCTCGGGGACGCGCTCGCTCGTCACGGTCCGCCTCCTGAGATCCACCCGAAGAAGGCGGTTTGGAGCGATCACAGCCACGTCAGTCGTCCGCCGGCGCTCCCTCTGCGGGTTCGATTCCGACGTCTATCTCGGCAGCGGCCGTCTTGTACTCGGGGATCTTTGCGCGCTCGTCGAGGACGTTGTTCGTCAGGACGTTCGCGGAGGCTTCGGCGAAGTGTGGTGTCGTCCACACCGATCCCTCCTTGATGTCCGTGGTGACCTGCGCTTTGAGCGTGATCTCGCCGCGCCGGGATTTCAGCGTGACGTACTCGCCGTCCTCGATACCGTACCGTTCGGCGTCGTTCGGGTGGACGTCGACGAAGTTCTCGGGGTGCTGTCGATTGAGCGTCGGCGACCGGCGACTCATCGTCCCCGTGTTGTAATGCTCTTCGAGCCGCGCCGTCGTCAGCGTCAGTGGGTACTCGTCGTCGGGCACCTCCGCTGGCGGCTGGTGGACCACGCCCTCGATCTGTCCGAGCCCGTTCTCGGTGTCGAACGAGTCCTCGTAGAGGAACGGATCGCCCTCGTCGCCGATCTCGTAGCAGGGCCAGTGCAGTCCCTCCTCACCGAGTAGCTCGTAGGTCATCCCGTAGTAGCTCGGGCAAACCTGCCGGAGCTCCTCGAAGACAGCCTCGACATCCTCGAAACGGAAGGTCTCTTCGTCGAAGAGCCGACTCCCGATCTCCATCAGGATCTCCAGGTCGTGTTTCGTGTTTTCATGCACTTTGTCGACGCCGCGCATCCGCTGGACGCGCCGGTCGGTGTTCGTGACCGTCCCGCTGCGCTCCGCCCAGGTCGTCGCCGGAAGGATTACGTCGGCGAACTCCGCCGTTTCGGTCATGAAGATGTCCTGGACGACCATGAACTCCAGCTCCTCGAAGCGCTCTCTGACCTCGTTGGCGTCCGGCTCGGACATCACCGGGTTCTCCCCCATGATGTAGAGGCCGTGGATGGAGCTCCCTGCCGCATTCGAGATTTCGACGTTGGTCAGACCCGGCTCCGGCGGGATCTCGAACCCCCAGACGTCTTCGACGCTCTCGCGGGCCTCGTCGTCGTCGACGAGCTGATAGCCGGGAAGAACGTTCGGCATCGCGCCGACGTCACAGGTCCCCTGCACGTTGTTCTGGCCGCGCAGCGGGTTGACGCCGGTCCCCGCCCGGCCGAGGTTGCCCGTGATCAGCGCGAGGTTGATCTCGTTTTGCACGTTGTCGACGCCACAGGCGTGCTGGCTCATTCCCATTCCGGTGAAGATGGCGGCGTTATCCGCCTTCGCGTACTTTTCGGCGGCGCGTTCGATCTCCTCCAGTGGGATGCCACACTGCTCGGCGGCTTCTTCCTTATCGAACTCCGCGAGTGTCTCTTTCAGGTCGTCGAACCCCTCGGTGCGCTCGGCGATGAACTCCTCGTCGATCCAGCCCGCATCGGGATCGTCCTCGTGCTTTTCGAGGATCGTCGTGAGGACGATGTTCAGCAGCGGGATGTCCGTTCCCGGATTTAACTGGAGATGCTGATGACGGTCGGTATCCTCGATCTCGAAGGATCTGGTCGTCTTGTTGGCGTGTGGGTCCACCTGAATGACGGTTGCCCCTTCCAGCACGGCCTGACGGAAGTACTGGCTGTTGGCGATCGGGTGCTGCTCGCCGGGGTTTGCCCCCTGAATCCACAGCAGGTCGGCCTCCTCACGCAGGTCGCGCATGCTGTTGGTCATCGCCCCCGCGCCCAGACTCGTCCGGAGCGCCCAGACCGTCGAGGCGTGACACATCCGCGTGCAGTTGTCGATGTTGTTGGTGCCATAGCGCCGGGCAAGTTTCTGGAGCAGGTAGTTCTCCTCGTTCATCACCTTCGAGGAGCCAAAAAAGCCCATCGCGTCCGGCTGGTACGCCTCGCTGATGCGCTCCATCTCTTCGGTGATCCGATCGTACGCCTCTTCCCATGACGCCTCCCGGAACTCGTCTCCCTCTCGGATCAGCGGCTCCGTGAGGCGGTCCTCGTGGTCGACGACCTCGGTCGCCGCACCGCCCTTGATGCAGATGCGCCCCTCGTTGACCGGGGCCTCGCCCCACGGCATGAACCGGACGTCGCCCGGTTGATCGCCTTGCTGTACCTTGATCCCGCAGCCGACGCCGCAGTACGGACAGATCGTTTTGACCGGTTCTGATTGCTCACTTGCCATGATCGGAATCCCCCACACGGTGTGGACTGTGTTAGGGAATGACGTTCGGAACCGGCATCAATGTAATTTACGCGATCTGAACGGTTCACCGATCGGAGGGAACTGCACACTGGTTCGAGACCGACAGGGGCCAAGGCTGACAAATGACCAGATCGATACCACACACGATGGAGCTATCTCCGGGTACTGTGGACCGACTCGCAGCGGAGTACGAACGGGAAGCACCGTTTCACACCGTCGAACAGGAGGCCATCGAGACGCTTCCCGCCGCGTTCGAGACGGGCGAGTTCGGTCGGCGGGACGCCATCTGGGTCGTCGAGTGGTACTACCGCCGCGAGATGGGGGCGATCTCGAACCGCGAGCGTCGCGAGCGCGAGGACGCGTTCGAGGGGAACGACCGCAGGGTAGTCAAACGGGCCATCGTCGACGCCGCCCACGCGGAATCGCTCGACGACGCGCTCGATACGCTCACCGCGCTCGACGGCGTCGGCGTCCCCGTCGCGTCGGCGTTTCTCTTTTTTATCGATCCCGACCGCTATCTCGCTGTGGGCGAGTGCGAGTGGACAGCTCTTCTGGAGGCCGGACAACTGGACGAGCCGTACCCGGATCCGCCGACGCGTGAGGAGTACGAACGGTATCTCGATAGCTGTCGGTCGGTGTCAAAAGCGATCGACTGCGACCTCTGGACGCTGTATCGTTCGCTTCGGCAACTGACCATCTGATATTCGTCAGAGAGATTCGCAATATCGCAGTCACTGGCCTCGGTACCGAGAGAACAAAACGGTCCCGAGTACTGCAAGGACGCCGATTATGATCCCAAATCCGGGGAGCGTTTCGTCATCGTTGCCGCTCTCTCGGTCCCCATCGGCAGTTTCGTCGCCGTTCGTGTCGTCCACGGACTGGCTATCATCGACCGAATCGGGCCCATCCGAGCTGTCGTCCCCCGACTCGGATGCACCGGGATCGGATACTGTGACCGTGCCGATCGGCTCACCGTTTGCCAGCAATTCGTACGTCCCTGGCTCGTCGAATGTGTGCTCGGTTTCTACATCAATCTCCGTAGCACCGGTTCCCATGTACTGTTGTCTTTCGATCTCTTCGCCGTTCGCGGTCACTGTCACCGCGTACGGACTCGTCAATCCTTCAGTGCTTTCCAGCTCGGCTTCGATCCCCACTGGTTCACCCGGCTCTACGTCGTCGGTCGATAGGTTGCTCTCGACGAGCCGGAAGTTTTCCACATTGTAGACGGTGAGATCCTCTAGCGTTGATCGACCGTTGACTGCGACATCGAGATCACCTCCGGCAGTCACCGTATGCCGGAGTTTCACATCACGGTCCTCGTACACATCGAGTTCGACCGTCCGTTCTTTGACCGTCTCTCCATTGATCGTCAGGTCGAGGGACAGTTCGCCGGGAGCCTCTCCTTCGTTGGTCACTGGGACTTCTACGATCAGTTCGTCCCCCTGATCGAGCGTCTCGTCGGAGAGGCTAGGAGATACCCCGAACGGTCCGATTTTCGTGTCCGCAAGCTCCTCCTCGGGTGGTTCCATCAGCAACTCCTGTTCGGCCACGTGTGTTTCCCCATCAACAGTTGCATACAGCGTGACGGTCTCGTCCGGTGTCGCGTGTGTAACGGTTTCTCCCGTCTTGTCGATCTCTCCGTCACCGGTCAGGTCCCATTCGTACAACGGGTCCGCGCCGTCGTACCACGATCGGTCGAGTTCCTCGATCACTTCCGGTGTCCGGGCATCGAACGTCACCGCTTCGTCGTCATCGTTCGGGGAGATGACATACGGCTCGTAGGTGAATGCCGGAAGGATCGCATCCCCGTCTTCCATTCTGGTCTGCTGTGTATTCGTCTGGGCGACGAAATCGTCCCGAATCTCATCGTACTCCTGGCCGGTAGCATTTTCCAGCTCGTTGCCGAAGCCGCCGCCATCCGGCCAGACCCAGCTCGTCGTGTAGATCACATCGAACGCTTCCCGATCGTACTCGTAGAGGAGATACTCGGTAAAGAGCGCGAGGTCGTCGTACTCGTCACCGCTCGCGTCTCTGTTCGTGAAGTACTCGTCCTCGTTGATCCGGTACGTTGCATCCTGGGCAATCTCGTCGTCAGGCGACTCAAGATAGCGAGCGGATCCTTCGACAGAGACTTCGAGCGGCGACTGGCCGCCCATCTCGAGAACGCCAGCATGCAGCTGGTGCAGGTGAATCAGCTCGTGGTAAAACAACGACGGATCGTCATCCGCCACGTAGATATGTCCCGGCGGAACCCGGAAGCAGCCATCAACCCCCTCAGAGCTTTCGCACGGAAGATCCGACATCGGACCGACTTCGACAACCTCGGGGTCGTCGGATGGTTCCGTGCCGAACTTCTGGAAGATCATCTCGTAGTACTCGTCGGCGAACTCGGCGATCTCCTCCGCCTCCGACTCGTAGCCATCGTGATATCTGATCTCGAAGTGATCAGTTTCGATCGCAGCGATCGGATCACCAGCAGTTCCGCCCTCTACAGCATGTACGGACGCCGCTGGCCCGATCGTACCGTCTTCGGTTCCGGTGTCGCCGACACTGGCACCTCCAACAGCACCAGCGGTACCAACCAGTAGTAGTGCCACAGCGGCCACCACGACTATTACTACCGCGTCATTCGTGTCACAATACGGAAACGACCCGCGTATCATATCCGAACTCTTACCTAATTGTACTTAATTTTATTCATCTCTGTCGTTTTAGAGCTATCGACTCCGAGGTCAAGGCGTTAACAATCAGGGCCGCCAAGGAACAACCATGTCCACCGCCGTCATCCTCGCAGGCGGACGCTCGACGCGCTTTGACGACCGCGACAAAGCCGTCGCCGACCTCGCGGGGACGCCGATGATCCGCCGGGTCGCCGACGCCGTCGACGAGGCGGTCGACGCGGTAGTCATTAATTGCCGTACTGATCAGCGAGCGGCGATCGAGTCGGCGATGACGGGCTCCCGGACGCCGGTCCGCTATGCCGAGGACGAACGGCCCGACGAGGGGCCGGTCGCCGGGATGCTAACGGGACTCCGCGCCGTCGATACCGAATACGCGTTCGTTGTCGCTTGCGACATGCCATTCGTCCAGACGTTACTCATCGAGTATCTGTTCGAGCGCGCGGCGGGCCACGACGCCGCCGTGCCGCGGCTCGACGACGGCTGGTTCCAGACGACACAGGCCGTCTACCGGGCCGCAGCGATGGCCGACGCCTGCGAGGCGACGCTGGACGCCAACGAGCGAAAGGTCACCGCGGCGCTCGACCGGATCGAGTACGTCACCGTGGGTGAGGCGGCGATCCGCGAACACGCCTCCCTGCGGACGTTCGAGAACATCAATACCCGCGAGGAACTCGCCGAGGCGGCCGCGACGTTCGAGCAGTAGGCGTCAGCGGTACAGCTCCTGAACCGGCTTCTCGGCGATCATCGAGGTGAGTGCAACTGCGTCGATCCGGGGTTCCGCGACGACGCGCTCGGCAATCTCACGAGCGCTATCGAGATCTTCCGCGTCGTCGACCATATTGAGGACGGCGACCACGGTCGCAGCTTCGGGAACCCCTTTCAGCCCGCCTGCCTCGCTCGTCAGGACCCGAGCCACGTCCCGCGGCCGGATCTCGTCGCCGACGGAGCGGTCGGTGATCGCGCTTACACGTTCGGGCCGGTGGACGTACTCGTCGATGAGCGGCTTGCCGACCGCCTGCACGCTGGCGACCGGGAGCACGGTATCCACGGTACTCGGGATCTGGGGTTCGTGCTCGTCGGGCGCTTTCAGCAGTCGGGTCCGTGCGCCGTCTGCTTTCACGAGCACCGACTCCGTGACGTCCGCCCCGGCGAGCGCGTCGACCGCCTCCGGTTCGTAGCCCAGATACCGATCCTCTCGCTCGCGTTCCGGGACGAGACCGAGCGGCCACGCGCTGGCCTCCCTGACCGTCGCCACCGGGTCGTCAGTGACGAAGACCTTGGTCACTTGTCGGTCGAAGATCGGGATCCGTACCGTTGCAGTCAGGATCGCCCGATCCAGCCGACTCGCCAGGGCGTACAGCGTCGTCTTCTTCCCTCCTGCACCGACGACTGCGACGAGCCCGGAACGAGCGGCGAGCGCATCCGGTAGCGGTGGTGGGTCGGGCGTTTCCATCCTCGCTCAGAGTCGCTCCTTGCGTTTCTGTACTACTCGGACGTTCTCGATCCGGGTGTCGGGATACTGGCCCTCGGCGTCTTTCTCCGCGGCTTTCACCATGTCCCAGACGACGTTCAGCCCGGTTGTCACGCCTTCGAGCGCTTCCATCTCGCAACCGGTCTTGCCCGTCGTCTCGACGCCGACCGTCAGCGCCACTCGGTCGCTCTCGACCTCAAACTCCACATCGACGTTCGAGACTGGGATCTGGTGGCACATCGGGATCGTCTCCCAGGTGTGTTTGACGGCCTGAATCGCGCCGATTCGGGCGGTTGCCAGCACGTCGCCCTTCTCGACATCGTTGGCACGGATCGCCTCGACCGTCGAGGGCTGGAGGTGGATCTCGCCCTCTGCGACGGCCCGGCGATCGCTGTCGGGCTTGTCCCCGACGTCGACCATCTGCGCCTCACCGGAGTCGTCGACGTGGGTTAGCTCGTTTTCACGTTCCTCACTCATCCCGATCACCCCAGAGCGCATCGGCGACAAGCGGTGGGAGTTCGGTCGCGACGAGCCCGTAGCCGTGGTCCTCGACCGCGAGATCACCTGCGCGGCCGTTCGCGTACGCCGCGATCCCCGCTGCCTGCACGGGGTCGTCGAGCGCCGTCACGAGCGCGGCGGTGATCCCGGCGAGCACGTCGCCCGTCCCACCGACGGTCATGCCGGGGTTACCTGTTCGATTCACTCGCGTTCGCTCGCCGTTACTTACGATATCGTGTGCGCCCTTCACGAGCAGGGTCGCGCCGATGTCTTCGGCGAAGGTCTCGACGGCGTCAGCCCGGTCACGCCAGTCCTCCTCGCGCGGGCCGCCCATCGCCGCCAGTTCGCCCTGATGGGGTGTACAGACGAGATCGGCGTCGGTCTCGACCCCGGGAACGGTCCGGAGTGGGTCAGCGTCGACGACTACCCGCCCATCGAACTGCCCGAGGAACTCGCCCACTGCGTCGAGGCTTCCCTCGGCGTCGCCCAGTCCGGGACCGACGAGCACGGCGTCGACGTCCTCCGCGAGCGCGAGCAGAGTATCGACGTGGACCGGCGCGAGCCGGTCACCGGGCAGCGCCTCGACGATCAGGTTCTCGGAGTAGCCCGCGACGGCGTCGGCGACGGACTCGGGCGTCGCGACGTAGACCAGATCCGCACCGGCCCGGAACGCCGCCTGCGCGGAGAGCGCCGGCGCGCCGGAGTAGGGGCCGCCGCCGACCACCAGCACAGTGCCGTGGTCCCCCTTGTGAGACTCGGGCTCACGGGAGAGCGAGCGCAAATCCCCGCGCTCGACGAACAGCTCGGCGGCCGCCGGGATGCCGATATCGGCGACCGTCACGTCGGCATCGACTGAATCAAGACCGGGCTTTTCGTCGTGGAAGGTCACGACGTGGTCGGCTTCGACTGCGGCCCCTGCAGCCTCACCGGTGTCGGCGTCGATCCCGGAGGGGATGTCGACCGCGACGACTGTGCCACTGCTCGTGTTGATCGCTTCGGCGGCGCTCGCGGCCGGTTCCCTGAGCGCCCCCGTGACGCCGGTGCCGAGCATCGCGTCCACTATCACGTCGGCCTCGGGGAGCGATAGCTGAGTCGAGTCCCGGACTTCCTCGATCTCGTACTCGCCCTGCTGGAGCGCCGTCCAGTTCTCGCGGGCGATGTCGGTGGTGATCGTTTCCGCGCGGCCCAGCAGATGGGCCGAGACGTCGTAGCCGTCCAGAAACCGTGCGGCGACGAAGGCGTCTCCACCGTTGTTCCCCCGTCCGGCCACGACGACGACCCGTGCGCCCGGTTCGGCGACGTCTCGGACGGCCTGTGCGACGGCGTTGCCGCTCGACTCCATGAGCTGTTTTCGCGGGACGCCAAGCGCCTCGGCGTTCGCATCAACCGCGGCCATGCGCTCGCTCGTGATCATATGCGGGCTTCGGCGCCCGACGACAAAACGGTGCTGGAGAGGTGGGTGGGACCAACTCGACGTGCTCGTCCGTGACTTCGAAATCTGTAGTAATATACTTCGTTAACTGTAGCTGTTCACTTCGAATACTGTAGTAATGGCGTCTACGCTTCCTCACCGCCGAATACGGAACCCGTCTTCGCCCTGTGGCTCCTCGTACTCCACGTCGACGTCCTCGACGCTCGCGGCGGGACTGCCGGTGTGACACCACTCGACCATCGCCTCGACGGCGTCCTCGTTCCCCTCGAAGACCGCTTCGACGCGCCCGTCCTCGAGGTTCCGGACCCAGCCGTGAACCCCCTTCGATTCGGCGGTTTCCTTTGTCGTTGCACGGTAGAAGACGCCCTGAACGCGACCCGAGACGAACACGTGTGCGCGAGTTCTGGACATACCCAACGATGGATTCCCCGTAATCAAAAAGGGTCGGGAGCCAGTCGACAGGGAACTGGACCGCATCGACAGCGCGTCGGTCGTTTCGACATCGAATCCGCGCTCCTCAACGGCCGGGATCGACCGGCAGAATTTAACAACCCACCAGTGTGGGATCGTGATATGGAGTTACAACCGCATCACGTGCCGGAGTTCGATCCCGTTGCTGACGAGGACGCGATCGTCAGGGCACCGAACTGCAGGGTTACGATACTCGCGCCGCGGCTGGTTCGGCTCGAATACGACTCCGAGGAATCCTTCGAGGACCGACCGAGCCAGCTCGTCTGGTATCGCAACCAGCCCGTCCCGGAGTTCGACGTCGAGCGAACCGAGACGGACCTCCGGATCGAGACCGCGGAGCTGACGCTCCAGTACGAGTTCGGTGAGGGGTTCACCGACGACCGGCTCTCGATCGAACTCGCCGACGGGACCGTCTGGCAGTACGGCGAGGACGAGTCGAACCTCGGCGGTGCGCTCCGGACGGTGGACATGGTCGACGGTGCGGCCGAACTCGAAGACGGCCTGTTCTCGCGGGAGGGCTGGGCCGTCGTCGACGACACCGACCGGCTCGTCTTCGAGGACGGCTGGATCGCACAGCGGGACGCGGGCGACGACTACGAGGATCTGTACTTCTTCGGCTACGGCACCGACTTCGAGGCCGGGCTGGACGCCTACACGGATATCACCGGCGACACGCCGATGATCCCACGATGGGCGCTTGGCAACTGGTGGAGCCGCTACTGGGACTACACGCAGGCGGAACTCCGCGAGCGCGTCGAGGGGTTCGCCGACCACGACCTCCCGCTGTCGGTCGCCGTGATCGACATGGACTGGCACGTCATCGACAATCCACATCACGACGGCTGGACGGGCTGGTCCTGGAACGAGGAGTACTTCCCCGATCCCGGCGGCTTCGTCGACTGGCTTCACGACAACGACGTGCGGACCACGCTCAACCTGCATCCGGCAGACGGCGTCCACCCACACGAGGACCAGTACGAGGCGTTCGCGGCGGACATGGGGATCGATCCCGCGAGCGAGGAGCCGATCCCCTTCGACGCCGCGGATCCGGCGTTCATGCGGGGCTACTTCGAGCACCTCATCGACCCGATCGAAGACGAGGAGGGGATCGACTTCTGGTGGATCGACTGGCAGCAGTGGGAGGAGTCCCCGGAGCTGGAGGGGCTGGACCCGCTGTGGGCGCTCAACCACCTCCACGCGCTCGACCGGACCCGCGATGACAAACGGCCGTTCATTTTTTCGCGCTGGCCCGGTCTCGGCGGCCACCGCTACCCAATCGGATTCTCCGGCGACACGATCATCTCCTGGGACTCGTTCCGGTTCCAGCCCACGCTTACCGCAACGTCGGCTAACGTAGAGTACGGCTGGTGGAGCCACGACATCGGCGGGCACATGGGCGGCACCATCGACCCGGTCGATTTCGGCGAGCTCTACGCCCGCTGGACGCAGTTCGGGGCCTTCAGCCCGATCAACCGGATCCACACGACCAAGTCGGCCTCGACCGACAAGCGGCCGTGGCAGTTCGACGGCGAGGTCTTCGACGCGCTGGCCGACGCGCTCCGCTTGCGCCACGCGCTCGTCCCGTATCTCTACACGATGGCGTGGCGCGACCACCGCGACAGCGTCCCGCTCGTCCGGCCGATGTACTTCCACACCCCCGACGCCGAGGCGGCCTACGAGACGCCACACCAGTATTACTTCGGCAGCGAACTGGTCGTCGCCCCACACACCCGCGAGCGCGACGACGACACCAATCTGGCTCGCCGGTCGGTCTGGCTTCCCGACGGCGAGTGGATCGACCTCTTTACCGGCGAGCACTTCGAGGGTGGTCGCTGGCACGCCCGCTACGGCGATCTCGGGGACATCCCCGTCTACGCCAGAGCCGGTGCGATCGTCCCGCTGGACGCAGACGTCAGCTCGAACGACGTGGCCAACCCCGACGCGATGCGGCTCGTCGTGGTCCCCGGTGCCGACAACGAGTTCACTCTCTACGAGGACGACGGCGTCTCCCGCGAGTACCGCGACGGCGAGCACGTCACGACCACGATCACCCAGCACGACGACGGGGATCGATCGACCGTCGAGATCGGCCCGGCCGAGGGGGCGCTCGATCTCGTCCCCGACAAGCGCACGTACTCGATCGAGTTCCGCGGCGTGGCCGAGCCCGGGACTGTCGAGGCGTCGATCGGTGAGCAGTCCGTCGAGGTGCTGGCGACCGAGTACGACGCCGACCGGGACAGGTTCACCGTCGACCTCCCCGCAGTCGACGTCTCCGAGCGGCTGACGGTGACGCTCGACGTCGACGATGCCACTCTCGCCCGGCGTGACCGAACCGACGAGCACGTCGAGCGGCTCCTCCGGTACTGCAAGCTCCCGGCGAGCGTGAAAGACCAGTTGCTCGAGGAGTCCTACGATCGGGCGGAGCTCGGCTGGCTCGCCGACTACCTGCAGGTCATGTCCGCGTCACAGCAGCGTGCGTTCTTCGAGACGCTCACCGGTGCCGGGATGGACCGGATCGATCACGACGGTGACGAGCGAATCGTCGTCTGGAACGGCGACGGTCGGTCGGACATCAGCTACCGTTACACCGCCTGGGACTACGATATTCACCCCTTCGAGCAGAGCGGCGAGTCGGAAACGGGTGTCGTCCCCGCCTTCGATCTGTTCGACGTCGACGACCCGGATCTCGACGCAACCGTCGCGATGCAGTACGGTGATCTCGCGACGATCGAACAGACGGCTCCGGCCGACGACTGAGGGCTCTCACAGCACCGAGCGATCCAGATCTTCCGGCACCACCGTCACCGGTACCTCGACGCCGTCGGCGACGACAAGCGCCGTGTGTCCCTCGGTGAACTTCCCTAGCCAGGACTTCGACCGGTGGCCGATTACGACGTGGTTGATCGAGACGTCGTCTGCGAGATCCGCGAGCTGGCGGCCGACAGCAGCGCTCGTCCGGAGTCCGGACCGGTTGACGTGCTCGATTGCCACCTCGAACGTGACGTCTTTCCCCTCGAACTGCTCCCGGAGGTCGTCTCGAACCTGTCGTTCGTGTGCGTTCGCGTACTCGTTTTCCGTGAGGTGAACGACGTACAGATCCTCGTCGAGACACAACCCCAGTTTGCTGGCGACATCGACGACGCCCGCAGAGACTTCGTCGTCGGCAACTGCGACGAGAACTGTCATATCGGTTCTTGTAACCGATCGGATTTGTAGTTACCGACGGTTCCCAGTTGGGTGCATACCTGACGGTCTCGGCTGTCCGAGAGGCCGTTCCGGAGAACGCAGGTTTATACGGATCTACTCGCTAGAACGGGTAATGAGTACGAGCGACAGCGACGAGTACGAACTCGCGGTCGTGGGGGGCGGCCCTGCCGGACTGACGACCGCGCTGTACGGTGCCCGACTGGGCCACGAGACCGTCGTAATCGACCGCGGCGGCGGGCGTGCAGCGATGATGACAGACACACACAACGTGATCGGCGTGACCGAGGAGATTTCCGGCAACGAGTTCCTCGAAACTGCCCGCGAACAGGTACGGTCGTACGGAGCCGATTTCGAGCGCGGCTTTGTCACCGACGCCGAGCAAACCGATGACGGACAGTTCCGCCTCTCGACGGGGAACGGAGAGATTCTCGCCGAGCGAGTCACACTTGCAACCGGCTTCTCCGACGAGCGTCCCGACCCGCCCCTCCCCCGGACCGGCCGCGGTCTGCACTGGTGTCTCCACTGCGATGCGTACATGTTCGTCGACGAACCGGTCTACGTGATGGGCCATGGTACGTCGGCGGCCTACGTCGCAATGATAATGCTCAACGTCACCGACGAGGTCGACCTGCTGACCCGCGGGGAGGAGCCGACCTGGAGCGAGGAGACCGCAACGATGCTGGAACATCACCCCATCGACGTCATCCACGAGGACGTGGCTGGCATCGAGAAGGATTCCGATTCGGGCTGGCTCGAAGCGTTCGAGTTCGAGGACGGAGAGCGCCGGGAGTACCGCGGCGGCTTCCCGATGTACGGCTCCGATTACAATACCGATCTCGCGGAGTCACTGGGCTGTGAGCTCACCGACGACGGCACGATCGATGTCGACGACCACGGCCGGACGAGCGTCGAGGGCGTCTTCGCGGTCGGCGACGTGACGCCGGGACACAACCAGATCCCGGTCGCGATGGGACAGGGTGCGAAGGCGGGTCTGGCGATCCACAAGGAGTTGCGCAAGTTCCCACGATCGGCGGCGGAGATCGAGGAGGACGGCCCCGTAACTGAAGAGGACGTCCCCGCTATCTCGCCAGAACTGCTCGCGACCGCGATCGCCCACGAGGGACACGCGGGCGGCCCGAGAGATGCCCCGGCTCCTCAGACGGCGGACGACGACTAACCCCGTCGACTTCCCCGGCTACTGGCCCGGTTTCGGCGTATCGAAGTAATCCAGCATGTCGAGGATCGCGCCGAGGAGAAAGCTGATGACGGCGACAACCAGGACGGCTGCCGTCAGGAGGTTCGAGATCGGCTCAGGAAGCGTCAGCTGAAAGGCGGCAACGAACACACAGGTGATGATTCCGACGGTCAGCAAGAAAGACCCGGCGTTGGGGTCTTCGCCCGTGATGAACACGATGTTCTCGAGGAAACTGGATCCGTCACCGACCTCGTCTTCGGCAAACTGTTCTTCGGGCTCGGAGGTGGCTTCGTCGGTCATGACTCTGCTGCTGCGGCGTTCTTCTGTTGAACCGCTCTGTGGACGACCCCGACCAGATGTGAGACCCAGAGCCCAGCGGTGAAGCCAAACAGCGTCCCGACGAGCGCGACCTGTGTCAACTCGGCCAGCGGTGCCACGGCGGCGAGCAGACACAGCCCCCCGAACAGGATCATCAACGCGTACTGGACGCGGGTGTCCATATCGATCTTCCCGAGCGACTGCGACAGGCTTGTGCTCATTACTGATACTCGTTAGTATCTATAGAATCATAAGCGTACAGGCTGGTTCGACGGTCTGGGTCGAAGACGCTTTCCACACGTTGGTGATGGATTTGTTTCGGGCACCCCTGGGACCCGGATCGGATATCGGGATTAGTTCGATGACGATCCGCCGTCGAGTTCGCGCTGTAACTCGTCGAGGAGCTGTAACGCCTCCAGCGGCGTTGTATCGGCGAGGTTCACGTCTCGAAGCGTTGCGAGGGCTGTGGCGTCGGTACGTCCACCGTCTCCGATCGCCGCCGATTCGTCGACTGCAGCGGAGATGCCGTCTTCTGCGGGCGGTTCGGCCGGTGAACCCTTCGAGTTCCCCGGCTGCCCGTCCTCGTCGAGTAACTCTCGTGCACGCTCGACGACTCCCGCGTCGACACCGGCCATACTGGCGACCTCGACGCCGTACGAGGCTGTCGCCGAGCCCGCAGAAAGTTGATGATCGAACGAGACCTCGTTGCCCGTCCGTCGCGCAGCGAAGTGACGGTTCACGACCCGCGGAAGTTCTCCGGCGATTTCGGTGAGATCGTGGTGATGTGTGGCAAAGAGCGTCGTTGCCCCGGTCCGGTCGTGGACGTGCTCGGTGAGCGCCTGTGCGATGGCGAGGCCATCCGTCGTGCTGGTCCCCCGTCCGACCTCGTCGAGCAGGACGAGCGAGCGCTCGGTCGCCGAGTCGAGAATTTCGGCGAGTTCGGTCATCTCGACCATGAACGTCGATTTCCCGCTGGCGATGTCGTCGCTCGCGCCGACGCGGGTGAACACTCGATCGACGAGTCGCAATTCCGCGTGTTCGGCCGGGACGAAACTTCCGATCTGGGCGAGCACGACGATCAACGCGACCTGTCGCATGTACGTCGACTTGCCCGACATGTTGGGGCCGGTCAGGATCGTGACGACCGCGTCCCCGTCGAGGCGGGCATCGTTCGGAACGAACTGTTCCTCGGTACGCTCGACGACCGGATGACGACCGCCTACGATGTGGATCCCCTCGCCGCCCAGTTCGGGACGGCTGTAATCGTGCTGGGCTGCGACCGTGGCCAGCGAGACGAGTGCGTCGAGTTCCGCGATCCGCTCGGCGACCGTCTGGACTCGTGCGGACTCGGCAGCCACATCAGCGCGCACCTCGGTAAACAGCCGATACTCCAGATCATCGGCGCGCTCCTCGGCGCTGATGATCTCGTCCTCGCGGGATTTGAGTTCGGGCGTGACGAATCGCTCGGAGTTCTTCAGGGTCTGTCGACGCTGGTAGTTGTCGGGTACCGCATCGAGATTCGGGTTCGTCACCTCGATGTAGTAGCCATGCACTGAGGTGTGACCGACCTTCAGGGAGTCGATCCCAGTGCGCTCGCGCTCGCGGGCTTCGAGGTCGTCGATCCACGCTTTCCCCTCACGTTCAGTCGCCCGGAGTTCGTCGAGATCGTCGCTGTACCCTTCACTGATCAGGCCCCCGTCCGTAACCTCTGTCGGCGGATCGGGACGGATCGACGCCCCGATGAGTTCGCGAACGTCCGCCAGCTCGTCGAGGTCCGTACGAAGATCGACCAGTGCGTTGGTCTCGACGCCGTCGAGTGCCGCCCGAAGGTCCGGAACCACGTCGAGCGTATCCTTGAGCGAGCGGAGGTCGCGGGCGTTCGCACGCCCCCGTGCGACCCGAGAGATCAGCCGCTCGATGTCGTAGACGTCCCGGAGCAGGTCGCGCAACGCCTCGCGGGTTCGGAGGTCGCCGACGAGTTCCCCCACGGCATCGTGACGCCGTTCGATCGCGTCCCGGTCGATCAACGGTCGCCGGAGCCAGTCTTTCAGTTCCCGGCTTCCGAGTGCACAGGCAGTCTCGTCCAGCACGTCGACCAGTGCTGGTCCGGCCTGATCGTGAGCGGTCCTGCGCTCGAACAGTTCGAGACTCCGGATCGCCACCCTGTCGAGCACCATGTACTCCTGTGGGTCGTACCGGGTGAGGTGGTTGATGTAATCGAGCGTGGCGTCCTCGCTGGCTTCGGCGTCGTCTGGCTGGTCTGTCTCCCGATCGGAGTCTTCCGCTGCGTGTCGCGCGAACGTGTCCGGGGCGAGTGCGGTGTGTTTCCCGCCACGGGTGTACTCGGCGTATGAAAGCAGTGCACCGCAGGCGCGGACTTCAACGTCCCCCGCGAGCAGGCGATCGGTGTCACCGAAGTATGCGCAAACTTGCTCGCGGGCCTGACCGTGGTCGAAGGTCCGCTCGTCGTGTGGCGTGACCATACAGCCATCGGGGAACGGCTCGGTGTCGGCGTTCGGCCCGACGATCGCTTCCTGTGGGTCGAACCGACTGATCTCGTCGCGGAGTGCAGCCGCAGAGCCGACGGCAGTCGCGTAGAAATCGCCCGTCGAGACGTCGAGCAGCGCGAGGCCGTACTCCCCCCCGTCCGCGGTCAGCGCGGCGACGAAGTTGTTGTCGTCGGTCCTGAGCAGTTCGTCCTCGGTCAACGTCCCGGGTGTGACGATCCGGGTCACCGCACGATCGACGACGCCCGACACCTGCGATGGCTCTTCGACCTGATCGGCAACGGCGACCCGGTACCCGGCGTCCAGTAGCGTCTCGATGTACGATTCGGCGTTGTCGATCGGGATCCCCGCCATCGGGTAGGTGCCGGTCGAATCCTCGCGCCTGGTCAATGTTATTTCCAGCAGGCGTGAGATAGCCTCGGCGGCCTCGCAGAAGGCCTCGTAGAAGTCGCCGACCTGAAACAGCACGAGTGAGTCCTCGTACTCCGAACAGAGCTCGTAGTACTGCGAGAGCATCGGCGTCAGCTCGTCGTCCCGCTCGGCCATCTTCTCGGGCGGTCCAAGCGCCGTGTCCATACCTATGGGCGGTGGCTCCGCGCAAAAATACTCTCCGCTTGCCAGTACCTGCTGAGAGAAGGGCCACGGTATGGTCGATAGGTGAGTGTGTGGTATTTCGATGGTAGCCGACAGATTCGCCCGAAGTTTGATTGTTCCGTATACACGAGTATACGACAGGATGAGTAAATCAGTCCGCATCTCCGAGGAGTTCCACGAATTCGTCTATGCACACAAGCGAGACGACGAGACCATGGAGGAGACCCTTCGACGTCTTATTGGGGGGCCGAATCCTGAGGATGTCGCCGGGATACTGTCGACCGAGACGGCAGCGATCATGCGAGACAATCTCGAAGAGAAGGAGGGTGCAGACGCCGAGGACAAACACGAACTTCGGAAACGGTTCGAATGATCCTCGATACCTCGTTTCTCATTGATCTCTTCGAGGGCAAACAGAATGCATTCGAGAAGGGTGTCGAGCTTTCAGACGGACAGACAGTTCAGCGGATTCCCTCGCCAGTCGTCATGGAACTCACCTACGGATCCGAGTTTGGAGACGAATCGGAGCGTCGAAAGGTCCGTAACGCCCTCGGAATGTATCCGGTTGTCGAACAGAATGAACGGATTGCACGCCGTGCCGGACAGTTACTCGCGGGTGCTGACAGGCGAGCCGGCAGTGACAGTGGAATCGACAAGGTTGATCCGATGGTTGCAGCGGTTTCGGACATCTACGATGAGCCAGTCCTCACCGCCAACGTCAGGGACTTCGACGCACTCGGTGTTGCTGTGGAGACGTATTGATCCACTGGCCGGATTCTCTCGGCGGAGCGACCAGAGTGGCTCGAAACCATCGGAGAACTGTCAGGTTTTGTGACGTATCAGTTCCGCATCCGGGCGATGCCGTCCTCGAACACGACCCGGTTGGGCACAATGAACTCGGCGTCGTCGTTCTCGATTCGCGTAGTCAACAACGTCATCTCCTGAACGATGCCCTGTCGGTCGCCGATCCGGACCTCGTCACCGATCCCGTAGGGCTGGTTGAGGAGGAGATACATCCCCGCGGCCCCTGATGATAGGAAATCCTTGAACGCTAGCCCGCCGATCAGGACGACGCCGAAGACGTAGACGGTCAACAGGACGAGCAACGCCGTCGTGTTGACGCCGACCTGTCCCAGCGCGATCAACAGGGCGATGTAGAGAACGCTGTACTTGACGATCAGCGGGAGGATGTTGATCTCGGGAAGCTTGACGTTTTTGAGGCGTTCGCCCACCGCCAGCTCGGCCTTGTCTGCGAGGATGAAGCCCGCGATCATCACGAGGACAGCGATAAACAGCCGCGGGACGAACTCGGCCACACTGAACCAGAACGTCGGCGCGTCGAAGATACCGGAAATGTGGATCGCGGTCAGGATCGTGACGCCGTAGATGAACCACGAGGTGACGCGTGCGATGAGCGAGACGGTCGAAGTACCGATGCTCCGCGCAGTGCGCTCGAAGGGCGTCCCCTCGACGGCGTCACCGATCCCCGCCGTCATGAGGATCTGTTTGTTGACCCGCCCGACCGCGACACCCAGCAAGAGACCGAGTACCAGTACCAGCAACCCGAGTACGATCGGCTGCTGAAGCAGGTGGCTAACCTCGACGAGCGTCTGGTCGAACATCTCAGTAGTTCTCCGGATCGATCTCCAGGATCAGTTCGCCGCCCTTGAACGCGCGCACCAGTCCGTCGCTCTCGCTCAACACGATCGCCGTCGCGTTCGTATCGCGGGTGATCGCTCCGGCCGCCATATGCCGTGCGCCGAGCCCTTTTGGGATATCGACACCCTCCGCAGCCGGTTCGAGATACCGGTAGGCACTGACGATTTTCCCGGCGTCGCTGATGACAAAGGCGCCGTCGAGCCGAGAGAACTCCTTGAGCATCACCGTCACGATCGGATCGCCGACGTGGACGTGGGACTTCTCGAAAGGGTTGTAGCTGAGCGGCCGGGACTTGTTCATCACCTTCCCGGCGTCGCCAACGACAAACAGTGCACCGACTGGTTTACCCTTCTGTCCCTTTTGCCCCAACTCGATAGCCACCTCGAAGACTGCTCGGATCACCGACGGCTCCGCCCGAGACTGGGTAAAGAGGTCGTAGATCCCCGAGTTCTCACCGGCGCTCGCCCGGACACGAGCGACCGTGTCGATATCGTCATCCGAGAACAGTTTTGCGCCGCAGATCAGCTCGTCTCCCTCCTCAACGATGTCGTCGTCAAGCGCCCCCTCGATGGCGAAGGTTAGCTGGTCGGCAACATCCTCGAACGCCAGTGGGAGTTCGACGAACCGGTCCGCGCCGTGCTCGTTGTCCGGCGCGGCGACGATAACGTCGAGATCCTCCAAGTCGGTAAACGTCTGGTAGTACGAACTGCTCGGCGAGAACAGGACGATCCCGTCCGCGTCGGTAAAAAGGCCCCCGAATAACTCACTGACATCCGACATTGCTCGTACCCACTCCGCGTGACGGCAAAAGGTTTTGGTCACTGATGCCCCGCGCTGCGCTTCTCGATCTAACTCAATCGATTCAAGGTCCGTCATTTCTTAGATCCGGTATGACCGACGACTCACGGGAGCACGTACTCCCCGATAGCGACGAAGAACTGGAGACCGCGGACGTCGAGGGATTCGATTTTACCGGCGACATCACCCTCGATACCGTCCTCGATTCGTACGCGACGACCGGCTTTCAGGCGACTGCACTCGCCGACGCCATCGATATCGTCGAGCGGATGCAGGACGATGAGGCGACGATCTATCTTACCTGCACCTCAAACATCGTCTCCTCGGGACTGCGCGAGATCGTCGCGGCGCTGATCCGCGAGGGGCACGTCGACGTCCTGATCACCACCTCGGGCTCGCTGACCGAGGACGTCATCAAGACCGCGAAGCCGTTCAAAATGGGCTCGTGGGACGCCGACGAGGCCGAACTTCGCGAGAAGGGGATCAACCGTCTGGGCAACATCTACGTCCCCTCGGATCGGTACGTCTGGCTCGAGGAGTATCTCAACGACTTCTTCGAGGACTTCTTCGCCGAGGAGCCGGTCCGGACGCCGACCGACTTTGCCGCCGAACTGGGTGCGACGCTCGATGATGAGAACTCCATCCTCAAACAGGCCGCCGACAACGACGTTCCTGTCTTCTGTCCGGCCCTGACTGACGCCGAGGTCGGTAACTTCCTCTACTACTACCGCCAGCAGGCAGAGGAAGATATCGGCATCGAGATTCTGGAGGACTACGAGACGCTGATCGAGGACGGCATGCTCGCGAACAAGACGGGCCTGATCGCGCTCGGCGACGGCGTCCCGAAACACCACGCCATCATGACGAACCTCTTCCGCGGCGGCGCGGATTATGCGGTCTACGTCTCCACCGGAATGGAAGGCGATGGATCGCTATCTGGCGCACCACCGGAAGAAGCCGTCTCGTGGGGGAAAATCAAGAACGCCGACAAGAACTACACGCAGGTCGAGGCCGAAGCGACACTCGTCGTGCCGCTGCTGGTCGCGCAAGCGTTCGAGTTCTGATCGGGAAACACCTTTTTATCCCCGCCTGCTACTATCAGCCATGATATCGCTCGACGAGGCAGTGACGGCACGGTTGGAATCGCACGGCGAACGCTTCGAGGTGCTCGTCGACCCTGACGCCGCCCTCTCGATCAAGCGCGACGAGTTCGAGGGCGATCTGGAGGACGTGATTGCGGCCGAAGACGTCTTCGAGAACGCCAGCCGCGGTGACCGACCTGCAGAGGGTGATCTGGAGGAGGTCTTCGGCACGACCGAGCCACTGGAGATCATCCCCGAGGTCATCAAACGCGGGGAGATCCAGATAACGGCCGACCAGCGCCGCGAGATGCAAGAGCGCAAACACAAACAACTGGTCAACCAGATCACGCGCAACGCGGTTAACCCGCAGATGGACGACGCGCCACATCCGCCGGATCGGATCGAGAGCGCGCTCGAAGACGCCGGGTTCAGCGTCGATCCGATGGAACCCGTCGAAGAGCAGATCGACGACGCGCTCGACGCCCTGCGCCCGGTTATCCCGATCCGGTTCGATGAGGTGACCGTCGCGGTACAGGTTCCCGCCGATCACGCCGGGAGCGCTCAATCGAAGCTCCGTGATTTCGGCGACCTGGAACGCGAGGAGTGGCAGGCCGACGGCTCGTGGATCGGTGTACTAACGTTCCCCGCCGGGTTGCAAAACGAGTTCTTCGATCGTGCGAACGAGGTCACGAGTGGCGAGGCTGAAACCCAGATTATCAGGGACGAAGACGATATCAAGACGCGGTAGGTCGCTCCCGGCTAGCATCGAAATTGTCGCGCTTTCATCGAATGGTATTGTTACTACCAATTGGCTGTGTCAGTACCCAATAGGCTTATCAGGTCACGGAGTAAATTCGGTACTATGGGATCACGCGATCGCAACGACCAGGGCGAATACGCCGAAACGCTAACAGAACGGCGCGTCCTTGGCGTGTTCGAACGCGTCGATGGACCGGTGATTACGTCGAGCGATGTCGCGGACACACTCTCGTGTAGCACAGAAGCCGCACGACGCAAACTTTCGGGGCTGTACGAGCGGGGAATACTCGGTCGTCGTAAAACTGGCCGGACACTAATTTACTGGCTCGTTGAGCAAGGGGAAGCGACTCCGATCGATGCCGAGGATCCCTTCTTCGCTGCGGAGCCAGCGAGAGAGGGTGGTCCCGGTGATGTCGCCGCGAACGTCGACGAACACCTGTACGATAATGTCTGAACCGCGCCCACCGCGGCCGCTGTTTCTGGACACGGGCGCACTCTACGCGCGATTCGATGCCGATGACGAACGACACGGTCGTGCACAACGTCTGTTCGAGCGAATCCGATCTGGAAAGCGTCGGTTCCGTCCGCTGTACACGAGTCGGTTCGTCATCGGCGAGCTAGCGACGTTGCTGGAACGGAAAACGACACATGCCGATGCCGTCCGTGCGGTGAACGCAATCCGGGAGTCAGAGGCGATTCTGATTCTTGACCTGAGCGACGAGGGGTTCGACCGCACTTGCGAATCCTTCGCAAAGTACGACGATCAAAGTATTTCCTTTGTCGATCACACGACTGCAATTCTGGCAGCTAAATACGAAATAGAGCACGTTTTTGCCTTCGACAGCGATTTCGAGACGCTGGGATTGACGACAGTTCCAGAGGGATGAGTCACCCACGCCGGTAACCGACCCAGAAACCGCCGACGAAGCCCGCACCGATCGACAGCGTCGATATGATAGGCACGATCCAGCCCGGATCCTGCACCTGGTCGCGCGTCGCAACGAGTCCGTACGTTAGTCGATCGTAGTCGACTACCACAATACCCTTCGACTCAAGAAAGCGAAATAGGGCGAGTTGAACGCCGATAATAACCGCCAGTAGCTTGGCGATCCGCTTCGTGGCGTAGCCGATAATCCCACCGATCAGCGCGCCGCCACCGAACTCCATTGCCAGTTGCTGGGCCTCGATCTCCATACAGCAATGGAGGTAAGCCGATCATAATAAGCCCTTTGTGCCGGATCAGTTCGACTTTCCGCACGGGATCGGAAAACGAATCGGAGAATCGGTCGAACAGATTTATGCTGGTACTAACCTATTCCATAGTAATGACTACCGAAACGCCGCGCGTGAGCACTGGGATCGATGGTGCGGACGATGTGTTGCACGGCGGCTTCGTATCCAACTCGTCGACGCTAGTCCGGGGTTCGCCGGGAGCAGGAAAGACGATTTTTGGGCTGCACTTTCTCGCGGAAGGCGTCGCGGGCGGAGAAGACACACTCTATATCAATCTGGGCGAGCCAAAGGAGTATCTCCGGCAGACTGCAGCGGCTTTCGGCCTGGATCTTGACACGGTAACGTTCCTCGACCTGTCCCCGTCTGCGGATCAGTTCCGGAAGTCGGAATCCTACGACCTCTTTTTGTCGAGCGAAGTCGAACAGCCAGCGCTGATAGATACACTCCGCAGTGAAGTCGAGTCAGTATCGCCCGATCGTGTCGTCGTCGATCCGGTAACCGAACTCAAATATCTCTCCTCGGAGGAACACCAGTTTCGGACACAGATTTTGAGCCTGCTCGATCTGCTCAAATCGGAGGGCGCAACCGTCCTGCTCACCTCGCAGGCCGCGCCCTCTGTTGCGGACGATGACCTACAGTTTCTCGCCGACGCGGTTATCAACCTCCACACGGAGAATGGTCGACGCCGACTACAGGTGCCGAAGCTTCGTGGCTCCGGATCGGAACGGGGACCTCACACAGTCACGATCACCGGCACCGGAATGCACGTCTGGCCGCGGCTAGCACCGGCCGATCACGGTCGCGACGCTCCCCTTGGTCGACTTGCCTCGGGCGTTGACGGGCTCGATGGCTTGATAAACGGAGGTCTCACGACTGGGACAGTTACGTTCTTGAGCGGTCCCACAGGGGTCGGAAAGACGACACTCGGCCTGCAGTTCCTCACCGCCGCAGCGAGGGGGGACCGACGGGCAGTGCTCTATAGCTTCGAGGAAGCGCGCAAGACGATGCTCACACGGGCCGACGAGATCGGCATCCCAGCCCGTGAGATGGTGGAAGAAGGACTGCTCCGTATCGAATCGGTCGATCCCGACGAGCTCACGGTCGATGAGTTCACGTCGCAGCTCGAGACCCACGTCACGGAGGGGGACACGGAAGTCGTCATGATCGACGGTGTTACCGGATTCGCCCGGTCCCTTGGTGGGGTTGACGACGACGGTACCGAACAGCTCGTCAGGATCGGTCGCTATCTCCGAAATATGGGTGTCACCGCGATTATCTCTAACGAAGTCCACCAGATCACCGGATCGTTCCGGGCGACTGAACAGCAACTGAGTCACCTAGCGGACAACATTATCGTTCTCCGGCACGTGGAACACGACAGCGAACTTCGGAAAGTGATCGGTGTCTTGAAGATGCGAGCCAGCGACTGCGCGCCAACGATCCAGGAACTGATGATCTCCGAGGACGGTATTTCCGTCGGTGAGCCGCTGTCGGGCATGCGTGGGATCCTGACCGGAACGCCGGACTGGGACGATGACGGCTGATCAGCAACCTCCCGAGTGGACGGGGCTAGCGACAGGTCTGCAGGATACGTCGCCACCGCTGATCTACCCACTGCTGGCCGATAGCGGGAACGAACGAGTGCTGCGGCAGTGGCTCGACGAGCACGATGAGTACCGGGCTGTGGAGCCGGATGTCACGCTCGAGGACGCCGAGTTCGATCTCTGCATCGTCGACCATCGGGCGCTGCAGCGAAACGAGGAGAGCCTGCGGCGGCTCAAGTCGGCTGCGAACCCGGTATTACTTCCAGTGCTCCTCTTGCTTCCCGACCGCCGACTGGACGTCATCGACGTGGACGGCGGAGAGATCGCCGAGAACGTGTTCCAGACGACGGTCGACGAGATCGTTTCGCTGCCGATCAAACAGGCGGAACTCGGCTGGCGGGTGCAGGCCATGTTACGGCTCCGCAACCAGTCGCTGACTGTACAGGCACAGGCAAACGCCCTTCGACGGTTCAGGGAGGCCGTCGAGGCGTCCGGGCACGCGGTGTACATCACGAACTTGTCGGGCGAAATCGAGTACGTGAACCCGGCGTTCGAGGAGGTCACAGGCTATAGTGTCGACGAGGCAATCGGTGCCACGCCGGAACTCTTCCACTCCGAGACGACCTCCGAAGCCTACATCGAGAGTATGTGGAATACGATCCTCGATGGCGACGTGTGGGAAGAAGAGATCGTCAACGAGCGGAAAGACGGGAGCACATACACAGCCTATCAGACGATCGCCCCAATCGTGAAAGGGGGTGAGCCGGTCGCCTTCGTGAGCGTACAGGCGGACGTGACCGAACAGAAAGAGCTCCGACGGGAGCTCGGTCGATCCGCCGCAATCATCGAGCGGCTCGACGATCCGATCATGATGCAAGATTGCGAGGGGAGGTTCAAGTTACTAAATGAGGCTGTGGCCGAGTACGCCGGGCTCTCGAAAACAGCACTACTGCGTAACGACGAAACGAAATTCATGGACGAGGCCACTGCCGCGACAATCGAAGCGAAAAAATCCGAGGTACTCGAGACGGAAACGCCAGTCCAGTACGAGCTTTCGCCCACATTCCCGAGAACCGGTCGAGAGCCGACCTTTAGCACGAAGCGGTTCCCCTACTACGATCCGGACGGAAACCTCGCCGGGACAGTCGCGATCTGTCGTAATGTGACGGATCTGAAACAGCGCGAACGGACGCTCCGACAGTACAAGCGTGCGATCACAGAGGCAAACGACCTGATCGCCGCGGTCGACCTCGACGGCGAGTATCTCTTTGCAAACCCGCAGTATCGCGAGTATCACGGGCTGTCCGCTGCAGAGGTATCCAGCCACTCACTGTCGGAACTGTTCGATGATGAGGAGTACGCCACGATCGTCGATTCGATCGAACGGACTCTAGATGGCGAGACCGTACAGTACAGAACGGTCAGACACCATCCCTCACGAGGAGAACGAGTGCTGGACGTACGCTATCATCCGCTTCGAGGGGAAGATGGCGAAGTGATCGGCGTCGTCGGCGTGCTCAGAGACGTAACTGAAAACGAAGAGAAGACCACACAGCTGCGGGTCGTCGATCAGATCCTGCGACACAACCTGCGGAACAGCCTCCAGCTCGTCCGAGGGCAGGCCGAACGCATCAGTTCCGCTGGCGACGAGGATGTGGCCGAGATGGCAGCGGCAATCGTCGAGTGGTGTGACGAGCTACTCACGACTAGCCAGAAGTCGCGTGCGATCACCGAGAGCCTGAGCAAAACCGTGTCCGTCCGGGAAACGGCGGTCGACGAGGTCGTCGAGACGGCAGCGGCATCGGTCGCCGAATCGTATCCGAGTGCACGGATCGATCTGGACATCGAACGGCCTGCCACCGCCGCCGCGACGGAACAGCTCAATTCGGCGATCACCGAGCTGATCGAGAACGCAGTCTTCCACAGCGATCAGGAGGAGCCAACCGTTGAGGTGTGCGTCGAGCACGAGGGAGAGCGGATCCTGATCCACATCGAAGACGACGGACCGGGGATCCCGGCGATGGATCGTGACGTGCTGGAGACCGGGAAGGCGACGGAGGATCTGTACCACGGTAGCGGGCTCGGATTGTGGCTCGTCTACTGGATCCTCAGGCGGTCCGGTGGCTCCGTCAGTGTCGAGAACAGAGAGCCTCGCGGGAGCGTCGTCACGATCAGCCTCCCTGCCGTAGAGTGACTGCCGGTTGCGAATTATGAAACTCTTAAGCCGGGCCTGTACGGAGTGCCTGTATGCGGACCACACCACTTGGGACGACCGGCGAAGAAGTCAGTTCGATCTGTCTCGGCCCGATGATTTTCGGCACCGAGGTCGACCGCGAAACGTCGTTCGAGCTACTCGATCGATACTACGAAGCCGGGGGGCGGTTTCTCGACACCGCAAACAACTACGCGACGTGGATCAAGGGGTACGACGAGCCACAGAGCGAACCGCTGCTCGGTGACTGGCTGGACGAGCGCGGCGTCCGCGAGGAGATGACCATCGCGACGAAACTCGGCTTCAACTACGGCGAGACGTCCCAGAGCCTTGCGCCCGAGATCGTCGAGCAGGAGATCGCTGGCAGTCTCGACCGGCTCGGGATCGATCAGATCGACCTCCTGTACGCCCACGTCGATGACTTCGATACGCCACAGGAGGCGACGATGCGAGCGTTCCAGCGAGCCATCGACGCCGGTCACGTCCGACATCTGGGGGCGAGCAACTTCCTCGGCTGGCGACTGGCGCGAGCGAACCGGATCGCCGAGGAACAGGGGCTGACACCCTACCAGTGTGTCCAGCCACGCTTTTCGTACTACACCCCGAACCGCGGCGCTGATTTCGGTGGACAGGTAAGCGGAACCGACGAGTTACTCTCCTATGCCGCCCACGACGATCTCACTGTTCTGCCGTACTCACCGACCCTGGGCGGCTGTTACGGCCGTGAAGACCGCGGAGTTCCCGAGGGCTACGTCAACACCGAGAATCGGGTCAAGCGCGATATCGTCGACGATATTGCCGATGAAAAGGATTTGAACGGCAACCAGATCGTTCTTGCGTGGCTGCTTGGCCGCGACCAGCCCACCGTACCGATAATCGGCGTTAGTACGCAAGAACAACTCGATCAGAACCTCGCTGCACTTGATGTCGAGTTCACGGCCGACGAGCGTCGTCGGCTCGATTCCGTCGAGCAGATGGGGATCTTCCCGTGGCGCGACTGAGGGGGTAGTGTTCAACGCTTTTGCGTGGGAGATTGTTGATCCAGTTGCGTTGCTCGTATAGCTGATTGAGAGCCGCGTGTATAGCGGCTCCTGATCGATGACTCGAATCGTCGCAACCAGCGTGAATCGGCTCGGGGCTTAACCCCAAGGCGTTGCACGACGATACAACCCGATTAACACAGCAGTTTCTGCAGGAACTCCGGGAGAATCACGACATCGAACATGCCGTAATTCTTTCTCGTCGCAGTCATACTGTGTGTATATGAACAGCCCCCACAACCACGATGATCTATGACCCGAGTACTGAGTGCTGGCCACGTCAACTGGGATGTGACGCTCCGACTCGACGAGTTACCGGAGCCGGACGGTGAGGCCCGGATCAGCGCCCAGTCGAGCGGCGGTGGGGGTAGCGCCGCGAACACGGCGGTCGCGCTGTCGAGTCTCGACGTCGAGGCAGGAGTCCTCGGAAGCGTCGGCGATGACGAGAACGGTCAGCGGGTTCGTGACGAACTCGCCCAGCGCGGACTTGATCTATCCGCACTCCGGGAGATCGAGGGGGGAACGACGGCAGTCAAGTATCTCCTGATCGCCGCGGATGGCACCGTGGCGGTGCTGGGCAACGACGGCTGTAACGAGGCGGTACGGCCGGACGACATTGATCCCGGCCGGCTCGACGGGGTCGATCACCTTCACCTGACGAGTCAGCGCCCCGCAACGGCGCGTCGACTCGCCGAACTCGCGCGTTCCAGTGGTGGAACCGTAAGCTTCGATCCCGGTCGGCGGCTTCCCCACCGTGACTTTTCGGGTGCGCTCTCGCTTGCCGATCTGGTGTTCTGTAACGACCGCGAGGCCAGTGTTGTGGGCGAACTGGAGCCGGAACTACGGGCGGACTGTACGCTCGTCGTCAAACAGGGAAGCGAGGGGGCTCTGGCCATCGCGGGAGAGGAGGAGTACCACCACGCGGGGTTCGGTATCGATTCAATCGACACGAGCGGCGCGGGAGACGCGTTTGCCGCCGGATTTCTCACAGAATGGCTCGACGGCGACGATATCGAGCGATGCCTGGCTGTCGGGAACGCCTGCGGTGCGCTCGCGGCAGAGCAGCAGGGGGCCAGAACGACCCCGACGCAGGAAGCAATCGAACAGCTACTCCATCGTGAGACTGGATCTGTGGATGAGTGAGGACTTCGGACGAGTTTAGTATCCCCTGTCCCTGTTAGGAATATGCTCGGACTCGGTGCACCCTTTATGACGCTCTGGCTCTCGATAGCTGGCGCACTTATTGCTGCCGTAGCGCTGTTGCCGCTGCTGTACTTCATGAGTGAGGGACTGACACCCGCCTACGTGCTGGCAGCGCGGCGACGTGGCTGGTCGATCGAGGAGGTCTCCCTGCTACAGGCACTGTCTGCATACGTTCTTGCGACAGGAGTTCTTGGCGTGGTCTTCGGCGTCGCATACCTGCTTGTCGCCGCAACCGGGATCGCGTGGCTGATTCCGTCCGTTGCGGCTGCAGCGACTGTCACGTCAGTGGCGTACTTCCTGTTTACCCGACTGGCGTTGCCCGACGCGGACCTCGAACTTCGTCGTGCCCGCCTGCTGAAGATCCAGCTGCTCTCGACCGCGTTCCTCTACGGGCTGGTACTGATGGTCCTCGTCCCGTCGCTCGCACTCGGCGTGTGAGTGAGGTCGTATACTCACACCCACCGCGATAGCGCGCGTTTTTTGACGGCCGTTGACGAACAACCGGTATGGCAAAACAGCCCCACTTGCTCGTCGAACCGGGCGACCTGAACGAGATCGCGCTCCTTCCGGGCGATCCGGGCCGTGTCGATCGAATTGCAGGCCAGTGTGAAAACTCCGAAACTGTTGCGGAAAACCGCGAGTACAAACTCGTCAACGCCGAGTACGGCGGTACAGCCGTGACCATCTGTTCGACCGGGATTGGCTCGCCCTCTGCCGCAATTGCCGTCGAGGAGCTCGCCGCAGTCGGCGTCGAGACGTTCATCCGCGTCGGGACGACTGGTGCACTCCAGTCCGGCATCGAGATCGGCGACATGGTCGTCGCCACCGGCGCGGCCAAAGACGAGGGAACGACCGGGCGCTACGAATCGGAAACTGTGCCAGCAGTCCCCGAGTACGACGTTCTCTCGGCACTCGTTGACGGCGCGGAAGCGAACGACGAGGATGTCCACATCGGCCCCGTCGCCACGGACGACGCATTCTACGCCGAGACCGAGGAGTACGTCGAGGCGTGGGAGTCGGCGGGCGTCCTCGCCGTCGAGATGGAGGCTGCTGCGATCTTTACCCTCGCCCGACGGAAAGGACTCTCCGCGGGGGCGATCTGTACTGTCGACGGTAACCTCGTTGAGGGTACACAGAAGGGCGAGACCGACGACGACGAACTCCCCGAGAAAGCGAAAAACAACGTCGAGCGCGCGATCACGATTTCGCTCGACGCCGCGACGTCGCTGTAGACCGCTCTCCGGGTATCGAAGCCCTTATGGCTGCACTGGCCGTTCGTTGCCGTAACAACCATGTCCGAGAAACCCGCCTCTATGTATCGGCAGATAGACAAGCCCTCCTACACGCGCCGCGAGTATATGGGAGGAATTCCCGGCTCGAAGATCGCCCAGCATCAGATGGGCGACCTGCAGGCCGATCCCGACGACTACCCCGTCCAGATCAGTCTGGTCACCGAGGAAGCCGTCCAGTTGCGCCACGGCGCGCTCGAAAGCGCCCGCCTGTCGGCGAATCGCCACCTCATCAAGGAGTTCGGCGAGGGCAACTACAAGATGACCCTGCGCAAGTTCCCCCATCAGGTCCTGCGGGAGAACAAGCAGGCAACCGGTGCCGGGGCCGACCGTGTCTCCGACGGGATGCGCCAGTCCTTCGGCAAGATCGTCGGCACCGCCGCCCGGATTCCCGAAGGCGACCGCATCTTCACCGCCTGGTGTGACGTCGACCAGGCTGCCGAGGTCAAAGAGGCCTTCCGGCGATCCTACAACAAGCTCTCGCCGCCGTGTCGCATCGTCGTCGAGCGCGGCGAAGAGGAACTCGTCTCCTGAGATCGGTCGGCCGGTTTTTTGTGCGAAACAGTATCAGTAACCGCTCCCTTACAGAGCTATCCCTCGCGTAATCAATCGCATAACTAATCGGTGGGTGATCATGTGTTGGAAACACGTGACAATAGATGTCGATGCTTGGCCGAATGGTTGGGACGTTGCGCACAACTCGGGAACATACTCTGTTCTGTGAGTGCCGACAGTGCGGCACGACGCTTGATCCGACCGATCTAACCTGTCCCGAATGCGGAAGCAGTGATCTCGTGACCTACGACCTGTGAGCAGTCACCGGGATCTCACGAAAGCGCCGAAACAAACGATCGCCAGTGCTGCAAACACGCCTGCCAGCACGAGCGCGTCAGCGACGGCCGCCCCGCCAGCGGCGAGCAGACCGAACGTCCCGGCACCTCCGAGAGCAGGCGCGAGCACGTGCTCGCGAGCGACGTCGCTAGCGATCTCACGGACCTCGTCATCGCTCGGGCCGTCATCTACGTCGATCACCGACTCGACCTGTGACTGCAACTTGTTCAGGTCAGAACGAAGCGCATCGACGTCGTCATCGTATCGTGTTTCCATCTCGTTGAGTGTGCCCTCCAGTTCCTCGACACGGTCACCCGTGCTTTCCAGCTCCGCAACGCGATCGAGTGTGCCCTCCAGTTCATCGACGCGCTCGTTGATCGTCTCCAGCTCCGCGATCCGCCGGTCCGCGTCTGCAAGTGAGGACTGGAGCGAGTCGAGCCGTTCGCCAGCGTCTTCGAGGGAGTCGGACAGATCATCGACGGTCGCGACTGCCCCTTCGATCGACTCGACGCGCTCGTCGATCGCTTCGTTCGACAACTCCACTGCCCCAATCCGTCCAGCCTGTTCGTCGACCGTCTCGTTGAGGTCGTCGACGCGATCGTCGGTCGAAGACGCTTCCTGCTCGATGCGCTCGATCCGGGACTCAGTCTCCGAAACCCGTTCGCGTACAGTTTCGGTGTCGGCTTCGACGTCGTCGAGCCGCGAGACGACCCCGTCGGTCCGCTCGATCGCGGTATCCGCTCGCGCTTCGACGTCGTCAAGGTGCGTTTCGAGGTCTTCGATCCGCTCAACGGCGCTGTCGAGGTCATCTCCAGTAGTTACAAGCGACTGATCGAGGGCCGCTACCTCCGACTGCAGGTCCTCCCGTGAGTCGAGCGTCGCTTCGATATCGTCGATCCGATCGAGGAGTTCGTCTGCAGGCTCGGTCACATCGGTTTCGAGTGCTTCGATTCGTGAGCGGCTCCCGTCGAACTCCTCGCGAAGCGCCGACAGCGCGTCGTCGAGCTCGGCGACGGTTTCCTCGAGGTCGCTGTCGGGTGTGTCCTCGAGTCGACTGTCGAGCGAATGCTGTCGTTCCGCGAGGTCGTCGTGGCGCTCTCGAAGCTGCTCGACATCGTCGGCTACCGCATTCAGCTCCGAAGACAGCGATGCGAGCTCCGCATCTTCGATCTCGGCAAGCCGGGCATCGAGTCCATCGACCGCCTCGCCGAGATCAGACATCGCGGTCTGGTCGGCCTGTGCGTCGACGCGCTCGCGGAGGTCCGTGATGCGTTCGTCGAGGGCTTCGACTGTCGTGGTGCGGTCGGGTGGTACGGCGTTCTCGCCTGGGGGGCTGTCCGATCTGTCGCCTCCCGAATCGCTGGACGCCTGGCCCGAAGAAGTTGTTGCCGCCTCGCTGGCACTCCCCGACTCGACTGCAGTGGCCGTTTCCACGGACGAACGCTCGACATCCGGAGCGAGGCGCGCCCCGCGGGCGACCGCAGTGATTGGGTCCTCGAGGACGCGGAGCTCCTCGATCTCGAACGACAGATCTGCCCCGGTGAGAAGTTCGTCAAGCGTCTCGCCGATACCCGCTGGCCGGGCCGCCGAACCTGCGACAACGACCGGCAGCACCGCACCGTCGATCTCGGTGTGTTCGAGCACCGCGTCTACGACGTACGAGAGGAGGTTCTCGTAGTACATCCCGAGAACGTCGCCGTCTCCGGTCGTGAGATCGTACGTCTCGCGTTCGTCGGCGACCGTGCTCGGATCACGATCCGTCGCATCGGCGACCTGTTTGTCGATCCAGTTGCCGCCGCGGCCCAGGCCGAACTGAGCGACTGGCCGCCCATCGTCCAGCAGACAGACTTCGCTCGTCCCGGTGCCAAGCACCACCGCCACTCCGGTCGGCGCGTCGGTACCAAAGCCCGCGTAGCCTGCGGCGACGCCGCGCGTGACCGACTCCGATTCGTAGCCAAGCGACCCGAGTCGACTGTCGATCGTCCGCCGGTGAAACAGCATGTCGACGTCCCTGTCGACCGGTTCGGACGGCGCGGCGAACACTGCCCGTTCTTCCTCCTCGGCCGCTCCAAGGACCTGCTCGATCAGTAGCTCGGCCAGCACGGCGTCGACGTCGCGCTCACCGGTGAGGACGCCACCCCGTAGCAGTGACTCGACTGGTGCGTCGAACATCCCCGCGAAGTCGGTCGCACCGTTGCCGACTGCATACACCGTCCCATCACGTTCGACGTACTCGACCTCCCCGCTTGACAGCATATCGAGCACCATCTCATCGTCCGGTAGTTCGACGAAGTTCGTTCGCTCGGTCGTCGGTTCGACGCCGTCCCGTGCGACTGTGGTGAAGCGGTCGTCGATATCGAGTCCGATCGTCATTCGTGTCCGTGGTTCTCAGGGGGCCATTATGGGTGTTGTGCCGGTCGGTGGCTCACCACACGCGACCACCACCGCGTCCTGCGGTCGCGTCGAAACGAAGCCCTTAACACTCGAACTCTCCTCAGTCCGAATGCACTGGGACCGTGGGGTAGTGGTATCCTCTGCGGATGGGGTCCGTAGGACCCGAGTTCAATTCTCGGCGGTCCCATATTCTGTCGCGAACAAAAACGTGAGCGACAGTACTGTGGATGTCGACGAGAATTGAGCACGCAAGTCGCAGCCGACGAGTGACAGCGAGAATCGGCGCTTCTTGGCCATTCGCTTCTCGCAGATCGTGCCGAAGTGGTTCGCTCGTTCACTCCGGTTCATTGGTGGCTCTCCAGCGGTGATCGTTCCGAACGGTCGCCCGGACCACCACGATCATGAACCAACCCAGCACGATCGAAGCGACCCACTCCCCGGAGACCGCGGATGTCGGTATCACCACCAAGCTTTTGCAGACTCCAGAGCAAGCAGTATGTATGAGCCTCACCACCGACGATTTCGCCGAATTCCTTGCCGAGGATCCGGAGGACGATACCGATGTCCCGCTCGGAACGGCACTGAGCGAGCTGGCTGTTGATGTTGAGACTGACTCTGTCGAGGCGGTTCGAGATGTCCGCGAGCGGCTATGAAGCTCTTCCTCGATACGAACATTCTCGTCGCAGCCGTCACTGACGACACTGATCGATCCGAGCAGGCAACGAACTACTCGACGAGTTCGATGACATCTTTGTATCCGTTCTGAGCCTCATGGAACTCCGGAGCGTACTGACGAAGAAAAAGCAGTTCGAGCGCGAGCGAATTGAGCAGATAGAAAACCGCATCACCTCCCGTGCTACCATCTCGTTTCTCGATTCCTCCGACGTGATGGATGCAAACCGTCTCCAGTCCGAGACGCTACTGTACCCGATGGATGCACTTCTTATCGCAGCTGCGGACGCCGTCGATGCGACACTGATTACGTTCGATAGCGAACTTCTCGAACACGGAGCAAAGCGACCACAAGACGTGGTATGAGTTAGAAGATGTCGCTGATCGCAATCTTCGACTGATCCGTCCCGCGATAATCCCCGCTGCCGTGCTGGACGTCGCCAGCACGAACAGCGGAGCCAGCACTGCGTCGATCAGGTCGATACCATCCTCACGTCGGACCCCGTCAGGGATCCAGTTTGCATAGCGACGAGACCGGCCACGCGTGCCGCCGAAAAACGTCGGATTACCCTGGTTTGACCACCGTCTACCCGCTGGTTACAGCGCTGAGATCGTATTTATCGACGAGTACCGCGAGAGTTTCGACGTCCCCGAGGATCGGTACGATGAGTGGATGGCGGTGATGGAAGAGCAACGAGAAGAGTGCGAAACTGGTGCGAACGGCAACGGGAGCGGCGACGATCCGAACGGGGACGACGATGGTCCAGATGAGAACGGGAACGACTCCGACGACAACTCACAGGACCAGATGCCCGGATTCGGACTCGGTGCTGCAATAACTGCAATCGGCGGTGCTCTGGGTGCGAAACGGTATCTTTCTCGTAGAGACTCCGAACAGGAGTGACTGACCACCAGAACGGGTTTGGATCGTTCAGCCCGCCACGCGGCTGCGGTGGCGTGCGCTGGCCCGGTTGGGGTGGCCGAGGCGCTGTCAGGCCACCTGAAAGGGCGGTGATTTCCGAGGAGTGCACGATCGAACGAATAGTCCACATCGTGCCAGAGAGCATGCCGAGTGGTTTCGAGAGGATGGCCCTCGGCGGAGGCACAACTCGCCCAGGGGGTCAGTCCCTGCCGCGGCATGGATGTGACGTTGTAAATAATGTCACAATGTCACATTGTGTACGGATATCTACCCACCAGCTGTTTCGAGCAGCAGGGCAAATCGAACCACTTGCGAATCGTTTGATGGCACACTTGACGGCCGAATCCCGCTGAGCGACATCTCCAGTTTCGACGAAAAGAGTGCTTGAACCGCTGTCGGGGGTCCGGGCTGTGACACTGCTCGAGTACAAGTCGAAGAGCGGTGCCACTCGCTAGTTCTTTTTCTCTCAAAATATTCGAGGATCCGCTCGTGCCCTTCGATTCACTGCAACGGCTCTTCTATCGTAACTGTCCCTGCGCTTGAGACCGTGATCCGACAGCCCTGATATCGGAACGAAACGTCGACAGAGCTATCACTGGATTGTGGCGAAGCCATTAGATCGGCCAGCGCTCCGGGGTTGACGCTGTCGTATAGCGGGGGTAACTCCGTGACATCCACGTCGGTGAGGTCGGCAACGTGCTCGACGATAGTGAGAACAATATCGCTCTCCGGGTCCCCGGTCTCGTCGAACGGTATGGTCGTCTGATTCAGGGTGTCGTCGGATCGTGTGGGTTTGGATTCCGAGCGAATCATTTTGTTGCTCATGGAAACGCTACAGGACCGACCGGAATAAGGACAGAGACTGACTAGTCAGTTTCACCAGTGGCGGACTTCTCGAAGAGATGTCGGAAGACCTCCTGCTGGGCTTTTCGGAGGTGTTGATTGAACGTCTGCCGGGTGACGCCGAAGCGCTCTGCAAGTTCTTTTCCGGTGCTGGTTCGTGGCGAGTCGAAGTACCCGCTAAAGTACGCCGCATCGAGGGTTGCAAGCTGGCGGTCGGTGAGGGCAGCCTCAACAATGTCATACAGCAGATGTGGCGAGTAGACGAGCTCCTCCGAGACGAGTTCGATGTCCGGGTGAAACTCCGCAATGCCGTCCGCTGCCAGCCGATGGTCGACATCTCCGGGAAGCACTCCCGAAAATCGGACCTCGTCTCTCATCACCACGATATCCAGGGGCCGTCCCCCGAGCGACTGGAAGACTTCCGCGACCGTCGCGGACTCCGCACGCGCCTCGATGCGACTGTAGCCGTCGATCGTACTGAGTAGACGAACGTCGACGTAATGAGGCACTTCCTCGACGGCAGTGACGAAGTCACTTGCCGGCAGATCCGACGTGCCCATGTACTGAACCGTCGCACCGTCGGGCAGCGAGACGATTGATTCGACCTCGAACTGGTGCTCGCCGCGTTCGACCCGGAGTGACGGCGGCACTGCCGACCGGCTGGCTCTGAACTCGACGCGTTGCATGTGCTGGCTGCTGAGCCGCTCCTCCCGGCGTTTCAGCTCCGTGATGTCCTCGAATGCGACGAGAACGTACTCGACCGCTCCATCCTCCAGCAGCGGGGTCGCGTTGTGTGTAATCCAGCGCTGTGACCCGTCGGGACGTCCAATTCGATGTTCGTAGCCGTATTCCGGGTCACCGGTCTCAAATACGCGCGTAACTGGATGGTTGTCAGCCGAAACTGGCCCGCCGCCCTGATAGATCTCCCAGTCCGGGGAATGGTACGTCCGACCGACCAGATCTCCCCGCGCGGTGTTGAGTATCTGCGTTGCGCGGTCGTTTGCGAACACGACTTCGCCGCTCCGTTCGATCACTGCGAGGCCGATTGGGCTCGCGAGGAATACCTGGCGAGCGAGGTCAGCAGGGAGTGCGGCGTCGTCGAAAGACGCGTTCTGTGGCGTGTCAGTCATACGGATATCCTGGCCATCCGCGCTTGTGTGCGGATACATCGCGGTACGAGTTCGCTGTACAAGTGCGTTTCACCGGGGTTGCAAAGCGGTCGACCGGGAGGGCTGTCGACAGGTTCTGGCCCGACCGGCCCTGTGATCACTCTGTCTGGAACACTCGCTCCGGGAGGTACGCCGAAACCGTCCAGTTCGGCGCATTAACGATCTGGTTGATTTTCAGGTCGACGGCTGCAGAGCAGAGTACGTACGCCTGCTCGCGCGCGAGGCCCCGCTCTTCGTGAAGATGTTCCACCATCGCGCGAACCGCGTCGGCACTCGCGGTGTACAGGTCGTCGCCGACACCCGTGGTCCCGAACATCCGTTCGTCACGCCCACTCGGCGTAAACGGCCCGTCGGTCTCGAACTGTGGCGCGTCGGTCGATCGCCCGGTCTCGACGTCGAATCGACAGGTAACCGACATCGGTGCTTCGATGCCAGTCCCACAGACCTCGCCATCGCCCTGTGCGGCGTGACAGTCGCCGATGCTGAACAGGGCGTCCTCGACGTCGACAGGGAGGTACGCGGTCGACCCCGGAGTGAGGTGTTTGATGTCGATGTTACCACCCGTGGGCAGCGGGGGAAACGTCTCGAACGATCCCGACTCGGCCGGAGCGACGCCGAGGATTCCCGGAAACGGGTCGATCGGCACCTCGATACCGTCGACGAACCGGGCGACGCCGTCGTCGAGGTTCCAGATGTGGAGCATCGGCTCGGGGAACTCCTCGGCCAGCAAACCGTGTTCCATCTCCCCTGGGAGAACGAGGGTGTAGCCCCAGCCCTGATGGGAGATGTCGAGAATCTCGATGGTCAGCACGTCGCCGGGGGCAGCCCCCTGTATAGCCACCGGCCCGGTCAGCGCGTGAACCTGTTCGATATCCAGCCCGGCGAGATCGGCGACCGTCGAGTCGGCGTCAATCTGTCCGTTCGTCGCATCACGACACGAAAATTCGACGACTTCCCCGGGTTCGATCGTACAAACGGGAGAAATCTCGTTGTTCCACGAGTGATGAACGCCGTCTTCCTCGGGTGTGATGCGATGATCGGTAGTCCTGTCGTCCTCGTCCATATGGCAGCACTACGCCGACCAACAGTAAATACACTAGTTGAATAATTGAACTGATGGTGCAGTCGACTACAGGAATAGCTCGGGGGCGACGTCGGCCGAGACGTGTTCGTTCGTCGCCGACTGGGGCGGCCTCTCGGACGAGGTAGCAGTGCCAGCCCCGTCACGGGTCGGATCAGTCATCCGCGGATGCAGCACCCCGTGCACCCTCGGCGTCCTCGTCGGCAAACGGATACCAGGACTGCTTGGCGTCGGTCAGACACGGATCTTCGTAGGTCGTCTCTTCGGGCTCGCTGAGTTCGATGAGCGCTTCCGATCCCGTGGCGTCGACCCACTGGCGGAAGGTCTGTCCGGGCTCCCGATGGGCTGCGAACGCTTCGACCAGATTCTTGATCGCGCCGGGGGCCTCGTCGGCGGGGATCCGCTGTCTGATGTACTCGACAAACGATGGGTTCTCGCCGATGCCGCCGCCGACGCCGAGGTCGACCGCTTCGACCATTTCGCCGTCCTTGCGTGCACGCATGCCGAGCAGGCCGATATCGGCGGTGTTTGCGTGCCCGCAGTCTGCCGTGCAGCCGGAAAAATGCATCTTCAGCTGTGTTACGTCCTCGGGCAGTTCGACGTTGTCCCGAAGCCACCGGAGCATCACCGCCATCCGGGCCTTGGTCTCGACGAGGGCCAGCGAGCAGAACTCGGTGCCCGTACAGGCCATCCCGCCGCGGACGAACGGGTTGGGTTCGGGCTTGTGTGTTTCCAGCAGTGGCTCGTAGAGCAGTTCGTTGACGCGGTCGGCGTCAACGTCGACGATAATGGGATTCTGGCGACGGGTCAGCCGAACCTCGCCGGAACCGTATTCGTCGGCGAGGTCTGCGAGTTCGATGGCTTCCTCGGCCACGAGTCGCCCCACGGCGACGTTGATACCGACGTAGTAGTCCCCGTCGTTCTGTTCGTGGACTCCGAGGTAGTCGTGGTTGCCGTCCTCGGCAGGACGACCGGCGTTGTACGTGTACTCCTCGCGCATGTCCTCGCCCGCAGTCCGCAACTCGAAGTCGACGTACTCCGCTTCGAGCAGGTCGCGGATCCAGTCGGTTCCGTGCTCGTCGACGAAAAACCGTGTGCGGTTCTTCGAGCGGACCTCCCGATCCCCGTGTTCGTGGTAGAGTTCGACGAACCCACGGACAACGTCGAAGGCTTCGTCCTCGGTAACGAACACGTCGAGCGGTCGGGCGACCCGGGGCTCGTGACCACCGAGTCCACCGCCAACGCGGACGTTGAACCCGATGACATCCTCACCATCGATCTCCTTTTCGGCGGGTTCCAGCCCGATGTCGTTGATCGAGTCCTGTGCGCTCCCGTCCGGTGTCCCGGAGATGCTGATGTTGAACTTTCGGGGCATATTACAGAGCGCATTGTCCCCGCGGATCTCCTCCTGAAACCGGTCGAGCAGGGCCAGCGTGTCGACGACCTCGTTTTGTTCCTTGCCCGCGACGGGGCTACCGGTGATGTTTCGCATGGTGTCTCCACCTGCCGACCGGGATGTAACGCCGACCGACTCCAGTTTCTCCCAGATCTCCGGGATATCTTCGAGCTTGATCCAGTGGAGCTGGATCGACTGGCGGGTCGTCAGATCGATCCAGCCGTTGCCGTACTCCGGATTCGAGACGGGGCCCTTCGCGTAGTCCCTCGCGACCTCTCCGATCGCGCGGAGCTGTCCCGGTTCGAGGCGGCCGTTGCAGTTGGTGAGCCGCATCATGAAGTAGCTCTCCTGCCCGGAGCGCTGGTGGAAGACGCCACAGAACTTGAACCGGGAGAACCACGCCTCGCGCTCGTCCTGGGGGATCGATTCGAACCCCTCCTCGGCGAACTCGATCAGTTTCTCGCGAACCTCGTCGCTGTACAGTTCGTCTTTGAACTTCTCTTTTTTGTGAACCATCAGCGGACGCCCCGATGTTCCAACTGTAATGATTCTCCCAAACTACTGAACGAATGTGCTGTTGACATGGGTTTTGATTTGCATACGGGAATAAAAAGTTGGCTGTTTAACAAATTCAAAAATATTGGTTGGAGGAACGCGTCCGACAACATCCGCTGGTATCTGCCACATATTCCAACCAATCGAAGACGAAATTTAAATGCACAAGAAAGAGTCGCGAATTACTCGACAATCGGGAACTCGTGGTAGAACTGTAACATTTGTTCAGACCTCACCAAATACGCGTGTGAACGAACGCGCACGTTATTTCGAAGAATAGCTGATATTTTTTAAATAATGCACTCATCGGAACAGTTATCCCCATCAGTTCCGCATATTCGTGCAAGACCAGTACAGTAATGAGGAGGATCATACGTCGGGACGCCGATGCGATCGCGGATCGGGACGTCAGGGGTAGTACGAGTAGCAACGTGGGCAGGAGTACTCATCTCGACGAGCAAGATAGACGATGAGTCGCTGGATACCGACCACCTGTATGCGGTGTGCGGTCGGCTGTGGACATCTGCAACGAGGGGTAGATAAAGGGTACGGACTGGATACGGTCCGTGGGGATGCCAGTCATCCGGTTAATAATGGTCTTGCCTGTCAACGTGGGGTCAACGAAACCGCGAACCCGGATGGAGAGTGGTTAACTCGGCCGCTAATTCGGAAAGACGACGAACTCGTCCCGACCAGCTGGGATACAGCACTCGGCGTGGTCGTCGAGCGGTTCCGCGCCGCGCTCGATACCAATCCGGACGGTATCGCCGTTCTCGGGAGCGGCCAACAGACCAACGAGGCGGCCTACGCCCTGGGGAAACTGGCCCGGGGCGGCTTCGGAACGCGGTACTACGACGCCAATACGACGCTGTGTATGGCCTCGGCGGTCACAGCCTACTATCAGGCGTTCGGGAGCGATGCGCCCCCGCCGACCTACGATGACATTCCCGAAGCGAAGACACACCTCGTCTGGGGAGCGAACCCGGCCGCGGCCCATCCGGTAATGTACCGCTGGATCGCCGATAGCGCTGCGGACGACGACAGCCAGATGATCGTCGTCGATCCTGTTGCGAGCGAAACTGTCGACGACGCTGACGAGCACGTCCAGCTGGAGCCCGGGACGGACCTTGCCTTTGCCCGGGCCATCCTCGCCCAGCTCGTCGAGGACGACGCGATCGACGAATCGTTCATCGAGTCGGCGACGGTTGGCTTCGACAGATTGCGCGAGGAACTACCTCCCGTGGAGAGCGCTGCGGCCACCGCAGGCGTCTCGGTCGAGACGGTCGAGCGCGTCGCGGCGGCGTTCGAGGATCCGACACTCGTCTACTGGGGGATGGGGATCAACCAGAGCGTGCAGGGAACCGCCACGGCACGGGCGCTCATCGACCTCTGTCTGGCAACCGGTAATCTCCGCCCGGGGAGCGGTCCATTCTCACTGACCGGACAGGCCAACTCGATGGGGACCCGACTCTGTTCCTCGAAGGGGACGTGGCCGGGCCACCGTCCATTCGACGCGCCGGAACACCGGGAAACGGTCGCCGAGACGTGGGGCGTACCCGTCGACCGGCTGCCGGATGATCCGGGTCCCGGGCCGGTCGGCATCGTCGACGCACTGGCCGAGGACGGTCCGGAGGCCTGCTGGACGGTGGCGACGAACCCCGTTGCGGGGATGCCCGATGCCGACCGGGTCAACGAGACGCTCTCCGACACGTTCCTCGTCGTCCAGGACGCGTTCATGACCGAGACCGCAGAACTCGCAGATGTCGTCCTTCCAGCGGCGACGTGGGGAGAGTCGGAGGGGACCGTCACCAACATGGAGCGGACCGTCTCGCGGGTTCGAGCAGCGACCGAAACACCCCCGAAAGTGCGGCAGGACATCGATATCATCGCGACCATCGGCCACCGGCTCGACGACGACCTGTTCGAGCGACCGGTTCTCGAACCGGAATCGGCGTACGAGGAGTTTCGAGAGCTGACGGCGGACACTCCCGCGGATCTTTCCGGGATCACGTACGAGCGTCTGGAGTCCGAGTTGGCTGTTCGCTGGCCCGCTCCCGGGACCGATTCGCAGGGCGGCTATCGGTACTATTCCGAGGACGGCTGGAGGTTCCCGACCGACTCGGGGCGGGCACAGTTCTCTACCGGTATGCACGGTGGGCTTGCAGAGCCGGCCGACGAACAGTATCCCCTGACACTGACCACCGGCCGAGAGCCCGACGCATACAACACCGGCGTCCGAACCCGTGGCGAGGAGACCACAGACCTACCGGTCGCGCGGATCCATCCGGAGACGACGATGAGCCACAGCGAGGCCTTCGAGCGCGGGGAGACTGTTGTCGCCTCGCGCCGGGCGTCAGTGACAGTCTCGGTCCAGCCGGACGAGGGCATCCCGGAGGGCGTGATCTGGCTGCCGATCCACCATCCGGCGGTCAATACGCTCACGCTCCCGACCGTCGATCCGGAGTCCGACGAACCGAACTTCAAACAGTGTGCTGTTAGATTGCGTGCACCAGCTGACAACTGAGAGTCCGTATCGGATTCGTCTTTGAGGGCAGTTTGCCTATTTCTCTGCCCACGGGTATGTTCGACAGCTCGGGACAGGAGTTTACCTGTCGCTCTCTGGAAGCCAGGAAGTCAACCCGAGAGTCGGAAGGCTCATACCGAACGGATCCTGACCGGAAAATCACACGCCAACGAGGGAGCAGCAAGCTGCCTACGCGAGGGTGATAGTGTATGAAACTCACGTCGTTACTGTACGGTAAGTACCGGAACCTGCTACTGGCGACGGCGATGTTCAACCTCGGGTTCGTCATCTGGTTCTCCTTTGCCCCGTTCACGGGAGAGATTGCCCAGGAGTTCGATCTCTCAGTGGCGGATCTGGGCATCGTCGCGAGCGCTGCAATCGTCGCCGTCCCGCTTGGCCGGATCATCATCGGCCCGCTAACTGACAGGTTCGGCGCGGACGTGACCGCAAGCGTTACGCTCGTGACCGTGGGAACGTTCGCGATCATCAGCGCGTTCGCACAGAGCTACGAGGTGTTCACGGTCTCGCGGATCATCGCCTCGCTGGCCGGGATCACCTTCGTAATCGGTATCCAGCACGTCGCCGAGTGGTTCGAAGAGGAGAATCTCGGGACTGCAGAGGGGATTTTCGCCGGTGTCGGCAACGCCGGGGCTGGCCTGGGCGCGTACTTCACGCTCCCACGGATCTTCGGGGAGGGGTACACTGACCCGATCTTCGGCTCGGCGTTTCTCGCGACGTCCTCGAACTGGCGCGCCGCCTTCTTTTATACTGGCGTGCTCGCTATCGTGCTCGGAATCGTCTACTATGTGTTCGGGGACGCCGCAAAGTCAAAGGAAAAACGCGAGGCGACCAGAGCCGGAATCAGCTGGGACCAGTGGAAGTTCATTGCGACCCGCTACGGCGCGGTTGTACTCTCGGTCGCATACATCATGACCTTTGGTCTTGAACTGGCAATGAACGGCTGGCTCGGTACCTACTACCGCGAGGCGTTCGGCCAGGGAGACATCGTTATCGCGGCGACGTTCGCGGCGACGTTCTCGATCGCTGCCGGATTGCTCAGACCCATCGGCGGCTACGTCAGCGACCTCGTCGCACGCAAAGAGGTGGACATCCTCCCCTGGTTCGAGGGCGAGTACCGCAACCAGTGGACGTTGACGACGCTTGTCTTCGTCATGCTGACGATGTTTGGGATGACTCTCGCAGGGCTCACTGGAAACATCTACATCGCCGTCGTTGCGGGCTTTTTCGTCGGGATGGGATGTGCTTTCTCCGAGGGGGCGATCTTCGCACAGGTGCCCGCGATGTTCCCGAACAACTCGGGGTCCGTTGCGGGAATCGTCGGCGGCGTCGGTACTGTAGGCGGGGTCGTCTACCCACTTGCCTTCTCGGCAGCGTTCCTCCCGAACTACCACGTCGGCTACGCCATCGTCGGCGCGTCGATGATCCCGATCATCGGACTGACTGCGTGGGTGTTCCAGCCCAGGATCTCAGAAGTCGCCAACGAGGCTGGCTTCCTCGTCAGTACTGACCCGCGCTCTCCGAAGGAGATCCCTTCGGACGACTGATCAACGACGCGAATTCGTTTTATTTTTGTCCCGAAATCGGGTCATCGATACGGACTGTCGTCGCTTCGCCGGCGTCGTCTACTCGACACTCGATCCCGAACCGCTCTAGCAGTTCAACGCTCGATTTGACGTGATCGGTCGTCTGCGGAATCGTAATACTGCCGCCCGCGATGGCCATCGGGAGCAGTAACTGATCCGCGAGGTGTTCGCCAACAGCAGCGTCGCTTCGCTCGAACTCCCGAAGTGCAGCCACGGCGTCCGAGCCGACCTCCTCTGCGGGTTTTCCGCGCTCGCCGAACGCTGTGAACCCTGCGCATCCATTCTCGTACGCCGCAGCGATGACGGTTGCTGATCCCGGCGAATCCGCGGCCGCAACCGTCGAGACGCGCTCGGCAACCGACGCGTCCGCAGGAAGCGCCTCGCTCACTGTCTTTGCCTGTCGCGGTGCCACGTCGGCGTCGTCAAGGTGCTCGGAGGCGACCGAGTAGATCCGAATGTGACGGCGCTCACCCCGATTGGTCGCCCGGATCGGTGCAAGCGTTGACGGCGCAGTACGGAGCCGTGCTCTCCCGCCGCCTGCGGGATAGAATCCGCGCCGAGCCGGGTCGATAGCTGCCTGCAATCCATACCGACGGAGGAACGGAAGTTTCACCCGCCGGTAGTAATCGAGCGGCGGCGACCACTTCACGTCGGTTCCGCCGCCAACCGTGACCGAGAGCGGCTCGTCGATCACGGTAGCGAGCGGCAGTACCGTGTCGAACACGAGCGTGATGCTCCCGGCCGTCCCGATCATCGTCTCGTAGTCGCCACCCGAAACTCGTCCGGGATCGAACGCTATCCCTGTTGCGCCGAGCTCCACCCCCGTGACGTCGGCAGCAGCGATCTCCGCAGCGAGCTCGACCGCACTGCAATGCTGGTGTTTCAGACCGGGATTCGGACGATCCCCCCGGACATCTTCGATTCGGATCGGCGTGTCAGTAAGGATCGAGAGAGTGATCGACGAGCGAACGATCTGCCCTCCGCCACGGCTCCCGTCGATATCGATCATATCGGGCGTACGAGTGCCAACAAAATAAGGGAGGGGAAAATCAGGCGACAGAGAGGACGAATCCGAGGAGTACCAGAAACGTCAACAGTACCTGTGCGATCGACGACCCGAAGATCCCGATCGTCGTGTACGTCGCCGCCTTCACCCCCCGTGAGACGTCGTCGTGGCGACGTAGTTCGAGCAGGAAGACCAGCAGACTCACACCGACGATCATCAGCAACGGCCCAGTGACAAAAAGCAGTGCAACGCCTGCAACACCGGCGATTCCCGTAACCCGCCATGACGCGCCGCCTGCTCGGGCCGAAAGCGCACTCGCGACGAACTCGACAACAAAGGCCAGCAGCGCGACGACGATCAGCCCAACGAGGGCGAGCGTCGAGGGTTCAGCGTAGCCCGTCGACCACCAGTAGCCGACAACCCCCAGGATCGAGAGAAAGGGACCGGGGATCATCGGGACGACGCTGCCGATGATGCCCGCAATCAACAGGGTGACGGCGAGGGCGAAGGCGAGGTCAACCATACGATCCGTTAGCCGTGTCTACAAATGTCGGTTTCGACGTCAGTCCCTGTATCGCGCCCGCTCTTCGAGCGCCGTCTCGGTACCGTACCGGTCGACGAGGGGCTGGAACACCGCACCGACAGCGCGTTTGCACTCACCGGTCGAGTGATAGCCAAGTCGTTCCGTGACCGTCTCCCAGTCGGTGGCCTGCAGGACACGCAAGACCAGCAGGCGCTCTTGCCGGTCGGCCAGTCGTGCCGTTCCAGTCGGTGACTCTACGAAGTACGCGAGTGCGAGACGGCGGAACGGTCGCGGGGAGACGTCGTAGAGCCCCGGCCCGTATGCCGCACCGACGACGACGCGCCACTCCCAGTCAGTGAGGTCAGTCGAGACTGATCCCGGAATCGTGCGCAGGGTCGCCCGCACGATATCGGGATCGGCGTCGTCGAGCGCATCCGAGAGAACACTGGCGATGCGCCCGCGGAATCGCTCCGCCGTTCGATCACGAAGTGCGTGCCCTGCCTCCGAAAGCGGGTCGATCATGATCGCGGAGTGCTCGCCGCTGGTGTCGTTTCTCGTCGTCGAGAGATGAAGCGTCGAGAACCCGTTGGTCTCCCAGAAGTGGAGAAGTTCGGGTGTCGCACCGTAGGCGACACCGAGCCAGTCCAGCCCCTCGTCGATCGCGTGCTCCCGAACAGCATCGAGCAGCGCCGAGCCGAGGCCACGGGATCTGGCCGCGTGGTGTGTGGCGATCCGGAGGACTCGCCAGCCGGTCGGCACGGCAGCATGCTCGTCGCGCAACTGGGTCGTCACCAGGTCCGGTAACAGATTCCCCCGGACACGTTCGCCGTCGTACATTCGCGCTCGTTGCTCGGCCGACAGCCCGCCCTCCCGCGCCAGAAGGGCAACCGAGACGACGTGTCCGTCGAAGAGGAGGGCATGAGCGGTCAGGTTCGGCGCGTCAAGCAATCGCACGAGGTCGCTGGGCTCGGTCCGGTAGTGAGCCAGCACCAGCAATCCGAACGTCTCCCGGAACAGTATCTCGTCAGCCAGAAGCTCCGTGGCCGAGAGCGCCCGGTGTTCGACACGCTCGGGCGTGGCGTCCCCTGCAAGCGGATCGACCGCGGGGCGGGCGTCGAGCAACAGGGCGTCGAATGCCCACACTTCCACAGGATCGCCCGGCGCGTACCTGATCGGATCGGTCAAGGAGACGTCGGTGACCTCGTGGACGCTCTCGTCGAGCCGGTCCCGGAAGCGAACCGAAAAGCCCCGACCAGCACCTTCGTAGCCGTGCACCGTCGTCGCGAAGGCGACCCTGTCGGCCGCGAGGAACCGTTCGAGGAGTCCGACTGGGAAGGCGGCTGCTTCGTCGACGACGAGGACATCAGCCGTTTCCGCGCGCCCGGCGGCCGTGGTTGGGTCCGCGAACCGCAGTGATCCCCCCTCGTCGAGGTCGATCCGGCGCGGCACGTTGCTGTGGGTGGGCGCATCCCGCGGCTCCCTCTCCACCCCCAGCACGTCGAGTAACTCGCTCGCCCGCGCGAACAGCTCCTCCGCACTCCGGAACTCGGGAGCTGTAACGAGCACGTCATCACCCTGCGCTGCGAGACTCCCGGCTGCCAGTCCTGCAGCACTGGACTTCCCGCGACCGCGGTCCGCCTCGACGACGACTGCCTGTGACGCCTCAGCAAGGGATTCGAGGCTCCGGACGGCGGCAGCCTGATCGTCGGTCAAACAGGCATCGTAGGCACCGTCGGGGAAGACGTCTCCACGCGGAGTGGTTCGCTCCCGTGAGTCGACGAGCCGTGGAGCCGTGTCAGTCAACCCGTCGCACTCCACATGCCCAGTGTCGACGTCAAGGATGGCGATGCCGCGGTGAGAATGGGATCGCTCGACGAACCGCTGGCGGAAGTTCCCCGTGACGTCGTCGGCGCTAAAGGGCGGGACAGCAAGAGCCTCGTCGAACGGATCCGGTTGGGTCGGCCAGTCCTCGAGCGGCGGCGTACAGAGCACGAGAAGCCCGCCACCATCGACCGCGCCCACGATTCGGCCGAGCGCGTTCGGCGGCAGTCCGTCGTGGGCGTCGAAGACGATCGCCTCGCGGGTCCGGCCGAGCAGTTCGTCGGCGTTCCGGTGGGCAACGCGTTCACAGCCCAGCGCATCAGCGGAGCCGACGAGCGTCGTTTCGCTACGGTGTATCCCGGCTGCGTCAAGCGCACTCGCCGCGGCGTCGTGACAGGCGGACTGCTCCCCGGAGAGCACCAGCAGCCGGCGCTCGTTCGTCTCCGTCGCCTCGCGTCGCAATGCACTCGCGACCGCTCCCACGTCCATAGGATCCCTCACTTCGGGACGTACATAGGAGTTCGTTCCCAGTAGTTCGAGCGATCGGCCGCCCCATGGAATTGTGAGACCGTCGAAAAAGCGGGTCCTGATAAACAGAGTGTCTCCTTGCAGGCGACCGGATGTTACTATCCATCCGCATCTGAGGGCGCGGCTACGCGCTCACAATGTGTATCACGATACTTTCGACGAACCCCATCGGAGCGCGTCTACTACACGTCGCGATTCGTGTGGGAGTTCGAAGACACGATACAGACGATCCGGAACCGCGTCGAATCGGAACACTCCCTGTGAGGGCTCACCACACCCTCAGACGTTTGAAAGCGCTTTTATGGAGTGGTGTGCAACGGATGTGTACAGCCTGCGCGGGGTTGATGATGCTCCTAGCTATACAGGACTTTCGCCGGTCGCCGTCGGGTGATCGGACCGGGTGCCCAAACAGGGCGGCCCGGACAGCAGGGGAGCGCGAGCCCACGTGCGGGAGGTGACTAACAATGCCAGTATACGTAGATTTCGACGTACCAGCCGACCTCCAGGACGACGCCGTCGAGGCCCTGGAAGTCGCACGAGACACCGGAGCTGTAAAGAAAGGAACAAACGAAACCACCAAAGCGATCGAGCGTGGCAACGCCGATCTCGTCTTCGTCGCCGAGGACGTCCAGCCCGAAGAGATCGTGATGCATCTTCCCGAGCTCGCAGACGAGAAGGGCATCCCGGTCATCTTCATCGAGACGCAGGACGACGTCGGCCACGCGGCCGGTCTCGAAGTCGGGAGCGCCGCCGCGGCGATCGTCGACGCTGGCGAGGCGTCCGACGATGTCGACGAGATCGCAACCAAGGTCGAGGACCTTCAGTAGAGATCTCCCATGAGTACGAGAAGACATTCCGGCTCGCTTCGCATCGCGGGCTGTGACTTCCCTACTAATGCTCGCCACGCGGGGTGGCTCGCATGAGCGCAGAAGAGTCTGAAAGCGGATCCACGCCCGCAGAAGTCATCGAGATCGTGGGAAAGACCGGGATGCACGGCGAGGCCATGCAGGTCAAATGCCGCATCCGGGAGGGCGAAAACCAGGGCCGGATCATCACCCGGAACGTTCTCGGCCCCGTCCGAGAGGGCGACGTCCTTCAGCTCCGTGAAACTGCCCGCGAAGCCGATTCGATCGGAGGTCAGTAACAATGGTGCAGCACCGAACGTGTGATTACAGCGGTAAAGAGATCGAGCCCGGTACGGGTATCATGTACGTCCGTACCGACGGTACCGTGCTCCACTTCGCCGACTCGAAGTGCGAGAAAAACTACTTCCTCGGACGCGAACCGCGCGACCTCGAATGGACCAGAGAAGGCGGTAACTGGGCCGACAAGGAGGACGCCGAGGAAGATGTCGAGGCTGAGGAAGACGCCGAGGCTGACGAGGCCGAAGAAGTCGAGGAAGACGTTGAGTCCGACGAAGACGCCGAAGCTGAGGAAGATGTCGAGGCCGAGGAAGACGCCGAAGCTGACGAGGACGAACAATGAGCGAACAGCGCGAGCGAACGTTCGTAATGGTCAAACCTGACGCGTTCCAGCGGGGACTCGTCGGCGAAATTATCGGCCGGTTCGAGGATCGTGGCCTGAAGCTCGTGGGTGCGAAAGTCACTCGACTCTCCCAGAAGCAGGCCGAAGACCACTACGGCGAGCACGAGGACAAGCCCTTTTTCGACGACCTCGTCGAGTTCATCACGTCCGGTCCCGTCGTCCCGATGGTCTGGGAGGGCGAGGACGCGACGCGACAGGTCCGGCAGATGATCGGTGCGACTGATCCTGCCGAGGCCGCGCCCGGAACGATCCGCGGCGACTACGCCGTCGACCTCGGGCGCAACGTCGTCCACGCGGCCGACCACGAGGACGAGGGTGCCAACGAACGCGAGATCGCGCTGTTCTTCGACGACGACGAACTCGTCGAATACGACTTCCACGAGTCGACCTGGCTCTACGATTGACATCCTCCCCGCGCTGAAGCGCGAGGATTCCCACGGCTCCGCACCGCTGGGTTGGGATATTGTGGTTTACGACGTGACCTGTTCTTGAGGCGTGAATGCGCCAGTTTCCTTGTCAAATAGGAACGTCGATGGCTGTGCCAACCAGCCGTTACTCCTATTCACCGACAGATTCGGTGAACTCGGAGATACTTTCTGCCGAATGTTCTCGGCTCCGTTCACGTCTGCGTTCGCCGTCGTTCCGCACTCGTCACAGACGTACAGTCCCCGCTCGACACGATTTGCATCCCGCTTGCGACCGCAACACGAACACGACTTCGACGTGTCACGCTCAGACACCTGCTTAACCGTGATGCCTTCCATCTCGGCTTTGTAGGTGAGCAGCTCGGTGAAGCGGTCGAACGCCCACGAGTGGAGATCGAGGTTCCCGTGCTTACCCCAGTTCTTCGACTCCTCGGTTTCATCGTCCTCGCGGATGTCAGAGAGATCACCGATCACGATTGTCCCAACGCCTTCCTCAGCACACCGCGTTGTGATGTGCTTCGAGAGCGTGTGGAAGTAGTGTGTGCGACGCTCTGACTTCTTCTGGTTCAGCCGCGTAGCTTGCTCGGAGTTCGAATCGTCACACCGAGCGATCCGCTTGCTGAAGTAGTAGTCGTCCTGCTTCAGACAGTTCAACGGGTACAATTCGCTGTGACCGTCCTCGTAGGCGAGCGCGGCGAAGTTGTTGATCCCGAGATCAATACCGGCGGTCTTCTCGCCGGGCGACTCAGATACCACAACCTCAACCTTACAGACGAAGTGAAGTTCCCACTCGTCGCCTGTCCAAACCGCCTTCACTTGTTGGACGTTTTCCACGGCGGAGAGGTCAACATCAGGCCGTGTTTGGAATTTGCAGAGGATGAAGTCTGACCAGTAGTCCTTGAGGTTTGAGCCTTGGGAGAGTCGAACGCGGTTGTACTGGGCATCGAGTTTGAAGCCAGCGACTTTGAACGTCACCGTCGAACGTGGGTGTTCGTCGCCGTGTTTACGGTAGCCGGGCGGGTTCGCTCTCATGTCTCCGTTGCGTCGTTTACCGTACCAGCCGTTGAACGCCTCAGCGAGTTCTTGAAGGACTCGCTGGCTTGACTGAGAATGTAGGTCATCATAGCGTTTGTGCGACTTCAGGTACGCGGTGAGTTCGGCGTGATTTGGAACGTGACCGATTTCGTCCCAAATCCGGCTGCACGTCCACCGTCCGACGTTCCAGAGTTTCGAGGCTGCGAACCCGAGGGCGTCAAGATCGTCAGACACCCGCTGCTGATTCCGAATGGAAGCAGTGTAGGTGCGTGTGACGACCTGTTTCGCCATACATAACCTATGACAATACTCCTACTTAAACGCGGGTATGGCGTGGCGTGGAATATCCTGCCGTGCTATCAGGCGGTGGAATGTGGAGGAATTGTCGGATTCATCCCCGCGCTGAAGCGCGAGGCTTTCTCCTTGATTCTCCGTAAGTCGACTTTCGGTTTTCTGTCTCTCCCGCAGATGCTGGTAGGCGCACAACCGATTCACCAGCACGTGCTGTAGTTCTCGCGACGACCATGACCTGTTGATCCCCGGTCAAGAAGCAGTAATGACTGAAACCAAGAATTACGTGTAACCGTGATGACGTACAATCGGGGACAGATTCAATGAGCACACTCCCGCAACTGAACAGATACGGAATACTGTTTGCGCTGAGTCTACTCGCCGCCCTTGGACTTGCGATAATTGACGGATTCGGCACGTCGGCAACGGCGGCAGCCGTCTTCGCTGTGTTCGTCCTCTCCGTCGCGATGTATCGGAACGACAACGAGTCCGAACCAAACACCTCCGACCGGGACGACGGAACATCGGACCGTGACAAGGAAGCGATGGTCGGCCCCGCAGAGGGGGACCTCTAACACCTCAGATAGCCCGACGAGTACCGTCGGACGCGACGCGTCCTTTCAATTTGCCAGGGCAGCGCTAACACCGACGAGCCCAATCAACAGGCTGGCAACGATCCAGATGAAACTCTCGATACTCGTTCCAAAGACCATCAGCTGAATCGCGAACAACAGGACAACGAGACACTGGAGGTCGGTGTGGAGACGTGCAGGGTAGTTGTCAGTTCGGCCCATGATCGAAACTGCGTACGACCGGATTTCAATCTTTACAGGCAAGGGAGATAGAAAAAGGGATCCAGAGTCGTGTCTCCGAATTCTGGGGCTGTTCAGCCGGAGATTCGGGTCGCCCGCCAGCCGGGATCCTGACCCGTCCGATCGATCATCTCCGCCCGGCAGGCAGGGCAGTAATCCGGACTCTCCGTTTCGCCGTCGGGAACGTAGACCGCGCCGCCGCATTCGATGCACTCGTTGTCGACGACCGTTACACACTCCGCACAGAGGTTGAAGTCGTCGACTGTGAGTTCGCGCAGGGGTTCGAGTTGTTTGTCCAGTATGTACTCGTCAATGACCGCCTGACAGCTGTGGCACGGTTTCATAGCGATGCGGATGGTGGTATGTGATCACATCACAAGTATCTGTCCCCGATGGCAAACACCGCCAGTCGGGTGCGGGACGGCGTGTCGTGGCAACGTTGCTTCGCAAGTGTTATCAGGCATACGCTCCTCGGGTAGTATGTAATGGCAGAAGGTACGGTCGACTTCTTTAACGACACAGGCGGCTACGGTTTCATTTCGACAGACAGCGACGACGTCGACGACGACGAAGACGTCTTCTTCCACATGGAAGATGTCGGCGGTCCCGACCTCGAAGAGGGGCAGGACGTCGAGTTCGATATTGAATCATCCCCCAAGGGACCCCGCGCGACGAACCTCGTCCGACTGTAGACGAGCGTTACCGAGACGGGTTTGATTTTTTAGCGCACCAATCGTCAGAGAGCGCCAGCGCCGCGATACTCGCCGAACTCCTCTCGAAGGACGTCACAGATCTCGCCGACGGTTGCGTAGGCTTTGACCGCCTCGATAATCGCCGGGAGCAGGTTCTCCTCACTCTGTGCGGTCTCCCGGAGTGCATCGAGGGTCGCCTCGACGGTAGCCGCGTCGCGCTCCTCCCTGAGCGATGCTAGCCGTTCTTGCTGTCGGCGTTCGTCTTCCTCGGTGACTTCCTCCAGATCCATCTCCTGTCCCCCCTCGTCGATCTCGAACTCGTTGACGCCGACGACGATGCGATCGCCCGACTCAGTTTCCTGCTGACGATCGTAGGCCACGTCCTGAATCTGGCGCTGGACCCACTGGTCTTCGATGGCCCGGAGCATGCCACCCCGTTCGTCCACCGAGTCGAGGATCTCCAGCGCTTCCGCTTCGAGTTCGTCGGTCAGCGACTCGACGTAGTAACTCCCACCGAGCGGATCAACAGTATCCGCGGCTCCCGACTCGTGGGCGAGGATCTGCTGTGTTCGCAGGGCGGTCCGGACCGACTCTTCGGTGGGGAGTGCCAGTGCCTCGTCTTTGCCGTTCGTGTGCAGACTCTGGGTCCCACCCAGCACCGCAGCGAGTGCCTGGTAGGCTACCCGGACCACGTTGTTGTCGACCTGCTGGGCGGTCAGGGTCGAGCCGGCTGTCTGCGTGTGGAACTTCAACTGCTTCGAGGCCGCTTTCTCGGCCCCGAACCGTTCGTCCATGATCCGGGCCCACATTCGGCGGGCGGCGCGGAACTTCGCGACCTCTTCGAGGATGTTGTTGTGCGCGGCAAAAAAGAAGGACAGCTGTGGGGCAAAGTCGTCGACGTCGAGGCCGGTCTCGACGGCTGCCTCGACGTATTCGATCCCGTTCCCGAGGGTGAAGGCTAGCTCCTGGGCGGCGGTTGCCCCCGCCTCGCGAACGTGATAGCCGGAGATCGAAATCGTATTGAAATTCGGCACCTCCTCGGCACAGAACTCGAAAATATCCGTGATGAGCCGCATCGAAGGTTCGGGCGGGTAAATGTAGGTGTTCCGGGCGATGTATTCTTTGAGTACGTCGTTTTGAATCGTCCCGCGAAGCTCCTCGCGGGGGACCCCTTGCTGGTCGCCGAGCGCGATGTACATCGCGAGCAGCACCGACGCGGGGGCGTTGATCGTCATACTCGTCGAGACGTCATCGAGCGGGATGCCGTCGAAGACGGTCTCGAAATCCCGCAATGAGTCGATCGCGACGCCGGATTTGCCGACCTCCCCCTGTGCCATCGGGTTATCGGAGTCATATCCCATCTGGGTCGGCAGATCAAACGCCATCGAGAGCCCGGTCTGGCCCTCGTCGAGCAGGTAGTGAAATCGCTCGTTGGTCTCCTCGGCCGTTCCCATTCCCGCATACTGGCGCATCGTCCAGAGCCGCCCCCGGTACATCGTCGGGTAGACGCCCCGCGTGTACGGCTCCTCTGCGGGAAACCCGAGGTCCTCGGCGTAGTCGTGGTCGGGGATATCGGCGGGCGTGTAGAGCCGGTCGACCGACTGCCCCCCCGTATCCGTGGTAAACCCCTCTCGACGCTCTCCGAAGCGGTCGAGCGTCGGCCTGACCTGCTCGCGTTCCCACTCGTCCTTTCCTGAGCGGATCGCCTCCAGCTCCTCGGGGTCGAACATCGTTTCCCACGTTGGGGGCGTCGAGTATAAGAGTTGGCGACGACGTTCCGTAGACCGCGTCGTTTTTGATCGTGTGGCACGGATCCCGAACACGATGAGTGCGCCCATCCCCGAGACTGACGACGACTCGCCGGGAACGAGCCGGCTCAGGGCAGCCCTCTACATTCTTCCCTTCCTCTTGCTCGGGATCGGGAACATTATTCTGGTCCAGATCTGGGGTGCAGAACCGCTGTGGGTATTCGTCATGCTCCCGCCGATCATCTTCGTCACCGTGATCGGCTGGATCGCGTTCAAATACGGCGTCGGCGAGAGCCACGAGGCGTGATGTTCAGGGGGCGGTACACCTAGCTCGTGTCGTACTTGTAGGTCGCAGTATCGGGATCGATCCCGAAGTCCTCGGCTGGTTCGTCGGCATCGTCAGGCTCGTCAGCACCGTCTTCTCGCGCGGTCTTGAACCGCTCGCGCAGGTCCGCCGGCATCCCGAACTCGCCCACCTCGATCGCCAGCGGGACGGCGTCGGGAGCGATGTTGCCTCGTTTCGTTTCGAGTCGGTCCTGTAGCTTTGCCGGTAGTTCGTCGGTCGAGATTCCCCGGAAGCCAAACTGTGTGAGATAGCCCGGCTCGTCGGTGAGGCTGTAGACCCGCTCGAACCCCTCATCGCGAGCGTGTTCGATAAGTCGTTCGACGACGTGCGCACCGACGCCCTGTCCGCGCCAGCCATCGAGGACGCCGATGCTCGTTAGCTCGCAGAGTTCGCCGCCCTCGGTTCGGTGGATACGGATCCGACCGAAGCCCGCTTTCGTCCCGGATTGCTCGTCGAGTGCGATGACGTAATCCCGCGAGCGAAACGCCGTCTCGTCCAGTCCCATCGCCTCGATATGGTCCAGTAGCCAGACCTCCTCTCGGTTTTTCGCGTCCCGGACGTACATATCGGTTCCTAGCCGGTCGCCGGGTAAATGCGTTGTGTGCAGCCAGTCCGTATCGCAAGTTTGGTGCCGACCGGGGATCATCGATATGTATGACGTCGCAAAATCGGAGTACGCTGGCCCAGTCGGTGGCGTTGTTGGCCACCTTCTTTGCAATCGCGGTCGTCGGGATTTACGCGCTGGTGACGGGCGAAGAATGGGCGGTACGGACGGCTCGTGGACTGATATTCGTCGGTGCAGCGATTCTGGGTCTGATGGAAGTAACCCGCGGCGAGTCGAGCTACGAACTCGTCGGCGGCGGGATGTTATTCATCGGGAGCGGCTACGGCGTGGTGCTCGAACTGCTCGGCACGAGCGGCTTTAGCAACACCGCCGTGGCCGTGCTCGTGTTCTTCGGTATCGCACTCACGTGGCTGGCCCCAACCATGGAGGGATCCGACGACGATTCCGGGGGCGAGTAACGCTCTGCTCACGGCACCGGGGCTCGTCAGGGACGTGGTTTTTCTTCGGTCGACCCCTAGAAGCATTGATGACAGATATCGGTATTGTCGGCGCTGGCGCGGCGGCTGCGGCGGCGGCCCACGTGATCGACGGCGCGCGGCCCGATGCGGACGTAACGATTCTCGAAAAGTCCCGCGGCGTCTGCGGACGCGCGGCGACGCGTCGCCACGGATCAGTCACCTACGACTACGGCGCGAACTACGTCAAATCCGACGACGAACGGGTCGTCGAACTCCTGACCAATACCCTTGACGACGAGGGGCTGGTCGACATCGCGGAACCGATCTGGACGTTCACCGAGGACGGGGAGATCTCGGTGGGTCGAGACGCTGACGAGCACAAGTGGACATACCGAGCCGGACTGACACAGATAGCAAAGCGACTGCTCGATGGGACCGATGCGACGGTTCACAACGAAACGCGTGCCGAAACGCTCAGCCGGGACGAGGACGGCTGGCGAGTCATCGACACGGACGGCAAGTCCTGGGGGCCGTTCGACGCTCTCGTGCTGAACCCGCCAGCGCCACAGACCGCGGACCTGCTGGAAGATGCCGACTGGGACACTGATGTCCACGCCGACCTCCTCGATGCGGTCCGTGACGTCGACTACAGTTCCGTCTGGACCGCCGCCCTGCACTACCCCTTCGAGATCGACCGCCCCTACTACGCGCTGATCAACACCGACAAAGAACACGAGATCGGCTGGGTTGCTCGCGAGGAGTGCAAGCTGGGCCACGTCCCCGACGGCGAGTCACTGCTCATTGTTCAGGCCGGTCACGAGTGGTCGGCCGACAACTACGACGAACCGGCCGATCGGAACGTCGAAGAACTGACTGACCTGACCGCTGAGCTGTTCGAAGACGAACGACTCACGGAACCCGACTGGACTGACCACCAGGGCTGGCGGTACGCACTACCCGAACAGGGCGTTCTCGGCGGGCCGGTGCAGTCGGCCGAAGATCACGGGCTCTACTGCGTCGGTGACTGGGTCGCAGGCGAGGGACGAGTCCACGCCGCCCTGCGAAATGGGATGGATACCGGCGAGCGAATCGTTTACGGGATCTGACGCCGCGACGAACCGTCTTGATCGTCCCGCGGCGAACCTTCTTAATCGTTCGTGTAGAATCGCGGAGTATGCCGTCTCTCAGCGACGTCGACGAGATCGTTCACGAGCCCTCGCCGGAGTTCGTCGAGTCGACGAACGTTACCGCCTTTATGCACGAGTACGGGATCGACGACTACGAGGAGTTGATCGCCCGAACGACCAGGAAGATCGAAGGCGAGCCCAACTCGGGCGTCGACTGGTTCTGGGACGAGCTCGTCGAGTATCTCGACATCGACTTCTTCGAGCCCCACGACACGGTCCGGGACGACTCGGATGGCCCCCAGTTCACCGACTGGTATCCCGGCGGGCGCATCAACGCCGCGCACAACGTGGTGGACCGGCACGCGGCCGACGAGGCGTCCCGCGAGGACACCGCGATCATCTGGGAGAGCGAACCGGGCGAGGGTCGCGAGATCACCTTCGAAGAGCTTGCTGTGGAGACAGGGCGTGTCGCGAACGCTCTCGACGACCGGGGCGTCGACCCCGGTGACACCGTTGCGCTGTACATGCCCATGGTACCCGAGGTCGTTTCGATCCTCTATGGCTGTCTGGCAGCGGGTGCGATCGCCGTCCCGATCTTCTCCGGATTCGGCACGGACGCCGTCGCGACGCGGATCGAGGACGCTGACCCTGACGTACTGTTTACCGCCGACGGCTTCTACCGGCGCGGCGAGCCGGTGGCGCTCAAACCGACCGCGGACGATGCGCTTTCAGAGACTGACGGCGTCGAGACCGTGATCGTCCACGATCGGCTGGGCAGTCGGAACGACGACGGACTGGATCTGTCATGGACCGACGGGCGTGACGAATGGTGGGACGACGCCGTGATGTCAGCGGATGATGAGTACGAGACGAGATCGCCCCCCGCCGATCACCCCGCGATGCTGTTGTACTCCTCGGGGACCACCGGCAAGCCAAAAGGGATCGTCCAGACACATGCTGGCGCACTCGTGCAGTCGGCCAAGGAGATATACTTCGGCTTCGACCACCAGCCCGACGACCGGTTTTTCTGGCTCTCGGATATCGGCTGGATGATGGGGCCGTGGACCTTGCTCGGCAACCACACCTTTGGCGGGACGGTCGTGCTCTACGAGGGTGCGCCCGATCATCCGGAACCGGACCGCCTCTGGGAACTGATCGACCGCCACGACGTGACGACCTTCGGTATCTCGCCAACGGCGATCCGTGCACTCCGAAAGCACGGCGATGAGTGGCTCGACGACCACGACCTGTCGAGTCTACGGCTGCTCGGCTCGACCGGGGAGCCGTGGGATCCCGAGTCCTGGCGGTGGTTCTACGAACGCGTCGGCGGGGGGGAGTGCCCGATTATCAACATATCCGGCGGGACCGAAATCATGGGCTGCTTTCTCATGCCGATGCCGATCCAGCGGCTCAAACCCTGCACCCTCGGTGGTCCCGGGCTGGGGATGGACATCGACATCGTCGATAGCGCGGGCGACTCCATTGCCGACGAGCACGAACGCGGCTATCTGGTTGCCCGCGATTCCTGTCCCTCGATGACGAAATCCCTGTGGAGCGGCGACGAGCGGTACATTGAGGAGTACTGGTCGACGTGGGAGGGCCTCTGGGACCACGGCGACTGGGCGCAGATCGACGAGGACGGCTTCTGGTTTCTCCACGGGCGGGCCGACGACGCGCTCAACGTCGCCGGACGAAAGGTCGGTCCTGCCGAGGTCGAGGGGGCACTGATCGACCACAATGCCGTCAATCAGGCTGCTGCCGTCGGCGTCCCGGACGAGACGACGGGGCAAGCGGTGGTAGCGTACGCCGTACTCGACGCCGACGCGGAGCCCAGCGAGGAGCTACAGGCGGTGCTCCGCGAGCGCGTCGGCGCGGAGCTGGGGAAACCGTTCATGCCGCGAGAGATACTGTTCGTCGAGGAGTTTCCGAAAACACAGAGCGGCAAGATCGTCCGTCGGGCCATCGCAGCCGCCTACACCGGCGAGGATCTCGGCGACCTCGAAAGCGTGGAGAACCCCGAAGCTATCGACGCCATCGAAGCCCCACGATAGCGGCCCGTTCAGAGATCGATATCTGAGATATCGAGCCACCGGTCGGTGGCTGGCTCCTCGTCGGCCACGATTTCGGCGTCGGCGTCCGATCCATCGGCACCAAGCTGGACAGCTCCCCCGGCGAGCAACGGTGCGAGCACGCCCGCAGCGACGGTTCGGGGATCGGCGAGCGGTGCCCGAACCGCGACCATCTCGCCTGGAGCCAGCGAAAGCCGGTCGACCGTATCGAAGGCCGTGCGGAGCAGGCGTTCGTGGCTATAGGCAGCGTCGTCGGTCACGAGGACAGCCGCTCCGGGATCCCGATCCTCCGGCGGGACGGTCGGGTTCTCGCTCCAGACGTTCTCCTCGAAGTAGCGAACGGTCGGCTCGTTGGGGTTCGCCCCGTAGCCAACTCTCTGGCCGCCTGGCGGGAGTTCATACAGATCGATCCTGTCGGTCGGAGCGAGGACGACTCTGGCATCGATCGCTTCCGGCGGGTCCAGCCGCACCTGTGCGCCGAGCAGCGCCGCGCCGAACAGTCCGAGCAGGGGCTGGGGGCGCGGCTCCGCGACGATACCGACGGTAACACCCTCACGAACGCCCAGATGCCGAAAGAAGTTCCCCGTCTTCCACGCGGTCGTGAGAAAGCGCTGGTAGGTGTAGACGTGATCGGTGTCACCGTCGGCACGGACCGCGACCGCCCCCGACCGCCGCTCGCGGGGGAGCAGATCGCCGAGCGTCCGCACCGTGTCTTCGTCGAGCCGTTCCATGGACTGGGCTATGGACCCACCGTTCAAAAAGACGGAGTTTCGTGTGTGTCGTGTCGGTTTCGTGTATTCCGCGTGGAGTGGCCGACACGGCACCCATAGGCTACGGCGACAGTCCTCGGGCCGTTCGCCAGTCGTGGCTCGTCTCGAGCCGAACCGTCCGATCGACCAACTCCGTGAACATCTGTCGGACGGCCGGATCAGCCGCCTCGTCGAGGGTGCACACGAGCCGACCGCCCGTCGCAGTAACGCGGTGGCGGACCAACAACAGGAACCTGAACACCGGTAGCGGAACGCCAGACTGGCCCGAGCCAAGTCGCGTCAGGTCGAGCAGGACATCCGGCGCAGTGAGCTCATCCACCCGACGTGAGAGACCGATCCCCACCTCGGTAAGCGCTCTGGTGTCCCCCTCGATCGCTGGCACGACGCTCGACGCGTCGAGCGTGGTCGTTGAAATCCCCTCAGACGGGGCGATCACCGTCGGTCCAGGTCCGAGTAGCTCTCCGGCCCGGTCGTACCGGTCCGGTGCTGGTCCCGTCACGAGAATACTGTTACTCCCTACGAGGCTGTCGCAGTCGGCATCCATCGTCGTACGTGCACCCGATACGTTCCGAGCAGGTGGAGTACCTTGGTTACGATCCGTTTACTTGCTGGTAGGTACTGTTTACTTGCCAAGCGGGCTCAAAAGGAACTCTTGATCTTCTCGAAAAAGCCCTTCTCGACGTCGATCTCCTCGCCACCGGCCTCGGCGAACTGTTCGAGCGCCTCCCGCTGTTCCTCGTTGAGGCTCCCGGGAGTAACGACCTGCACCTGCACGTAGAGGTCGCCCTGTCCGCGCCCGCGGAGTCGGGGCATCCCTTTGTTCCGCAGGCGGAACGTCTCGCCACTCTGTGTCCCTGCGGGCACGTCCATCTCGACGTCACCGTCGAACGTCGAAATCTCGATCGTGTCGCCGAAGACGGCCTGCGGGAACGAGATGGCCTTGTTCAGTTGCAGGTCGTCGCCGTCGCGCTCGAAGTCGGGATGGTCCGCGACCGATACCTCGATCAGCAGGTCGCCGTTGGGTCCGCGGCCCTCGGAGGGCGCGCCCTCGCCGTCCATCCGGAGCGTCTGGCCGTCCTTGATCCCGGCAGGCACCTCGACGGTCAGCGTCGCTTCCCTGTTGACGCGACCGTCGCCGCCACAGTCCGAACACCGCTCCGAGTAGATCTCACCATCACCCTCACAGCGGGGGCAGGTCTGGGTCTGTTGCATCCGGCCGAGTGGGGTCTGTGAGACCTGCGTGACCTGTCCCTGTCCGTTACATTCAGGGCAGGTCCGCGAGTCGGCATCCTCGGGGTGGCCCTCGCCGTTACACGTCTCACACGCCTCCGGACGGCGGATCGTGATCTCTTTGTCGACGCCCTCGTAGACGTCCTCGAGGTCTAGCCGGAGCCGCGTTCGGAGATCCGATCCCTTGCGATCTCGACGGCTTCGGCCGCCCTGTCCACCGAAGAACTGCTCGAAGATGTCTCCCATGCCGCCTCCACCACCTGCGCCGCCGAACGGTCCGCCAGCTCCCCCTCCGAACGGACCTCCTGCGCCCCCTGCGCCACGGTTGCCGTCGAATCCGCCGCGTTTGTTTGCCTGCTCGAACCGGTCGTGACCCATCCGGTCGTAGGCCTGTCGTTTCTCCTCGTCAGTGAGTACCTCCTTGGCTTTCTGGAGCTTCTTGAACTTCTCCTCGGCGTTCGGATCGTCGCTCACGTCCGGATGATACTCGCTCGCTTTCTTCCGGTAGGCCTGCTTGATCTCGTCCTCGGTGGCATCGCGGCTCACACCGAGTACGTCGTAGAAGTCCTCGCTCATTCGTTATGCCGCAGTAGTCGGTTGAGACACTTGAAAAGACCGGGTTCGACCTGCGGTAGCTGTCACTGCGCGCTCAGTTCCCGATATCGACGTCACGATACGTCGTCTCGCAGGGCGGACCATCGGCGAATCGATAGGATGCACCGTCCTCCCCGAGCGCGATGATCGACGACGAGCGCGTCCCGAAACCATCGCCGTGGATACAGACGCCGTACTCGTGGTTGCCGAGGACGGACTCGGCACGCGACCGCCATCCATCCAGACCCTCTCCCGGCGCGACCGAGAGTACCTCACGGATTCTGTCTGCGTTCTCGGCCTGCTGCTTGCCCGCCGATTTTCGGTCGATCGGAATCGTGTACCGACCGTCAGCGCCGACGTTCACCACGACGTGGACGCCCGGTTCAAACTGGCGAAACTGCAGTCGGCCGTCCCACTCGTAGTAGAGCGCACTGTTCCGGTCGACAACCACGAGGTTGAACCCGGCGTACTCGTGATCACGAACCGTCCGTTCGACGTATCGGGCCGCGGCTTCCGCGGACTCCCGGTCTAGCGCGTCCCGGACGAGCAACCCACGCGAGCGCTCCCCGGCGAGGTCGGCGTCGTTCCAGCGGTTCGTGATCCCGACCACCACACCGTGCTCGTTGTAGCCGATCCACGTTCCCGAGGCCTCCTCATCCTGCGGGGCCACGATCTGTGGATCGGTGTCGAGCACACCGGGGGCGGCCGAGGGACGATCGAGCACCTCGTCGCGGTTCGCAGCCACAGCTACCGGCGCGCCCTCGAAGACCTGCCATGCGAGCGTCAGTGTGCACACGTGTGTTACTTGGAGGGATCCGGAATAAAATCGCGGGTTACTCCGGGTTTCCGAGGCGCACCTGTACGGCAGTCCGGTCGACGGTTCCCGACGGCGTTCGCGGCAACGCGTCCGCAAACTCGATAGTACGTGGGAGCTTGTAGCCTGCCAACCGGTCGCGACAGTATGCTCGAAGCGCCTCGGAGTCAGGGCGCTCCAGTTCCGCCGTTTCTCCGTCGCTCACCACCACGAGCGCGCCGACACGCTCGCCCCACTCCTCATCGTCGAGACCCACCACTGCGGCGTCCGCGACGGCGGGATGGGAGCAAAGCGCCTCGCGAACCTCCACCGGGTCGACGTTCTCGCCGCCGGTGACGATCCGATCGGATCGCCGACCGGTGATCCAGAGACGGTTCCCGTCGTCCCGATAGCCCAGATCACCGGTGTGTAGCCCGCGAGGGCCGAACGATCGCTCGGTCACGGCGTCGTCCAGATAGCCCGGCGTCACGGTCGGTCCCGAGACGACGACCTCGCCGACGTCGCCCGCTTCGACCGGCGTCCCCTGCTCGTCGACGATGGACACGTCGGTGCCGAGGAGTGGGCGACCAACCGTACCTTCGTGGGCAACTGCCTCGGCGGGCCGCGCGGTCGCGATCTGGGACGCTGTCTCGGTCATCCCGTAGGTAGGACAGACGGGGACGCCCGCGCTGTCGGCTCGCTCGACAAGTACCGGGTCGGCCCGCCCGCCTCCGAGGAGAACGAAGCGAAGACTGTCGGGGAGGTCGGCGTCCCCATCGAGGATCCGCGCCAGCATCGTCGGGACCAGCGAGAGGCCGGTCACCTCGTGGGTGCGGGCTACCGCAGGCGTATACTCCGCGTCGAACGTGGACTGCAGAACCACGCAGGTGCCGTACAGCGTCGAGCGGAACACCGGAGCAAGGCCGCCCATATGGTACATCGGTAACGCACAGAGCCACCGATCGTCGGGGACCACGCCGAGGCGGAACGCTGATCCGACGGCTGACGCGACCAGATTGCCGGTCGTCAACGGGACCGCTTTCGGCTTCCCCGTGGTCCCCGACGTAAAGAGGACGAGTCGCCGATCCGCAGGCGAGCGCTCGACTCGGGGTAGCGAGTCAGCAGGGTCGTGAGACCAGACGCGTACCGGATCAGTGTCGGCGCTCTCGCCGTTCCCGTGTTCGTCGTCCACGCGTCCGATCGTGAGGTCGATATCGAGTTCCTCGGCAACTGCCGTCGCCTGCTCAACTTGCTCGGCGTCACAGAGCAGCGTCTCGACGCCAACGCGCTCACAGTGCCCGCTGAGTTCGCCGCCGGTGAGCCTGACGTTCAGCGGGACTAGCACCGCACCCAGTCGACCGAGCGCGTGGACGACCGTGATGAACGGCAGGCCCGTATTGAGCAGTGTGGCGACGTGAGTACCGGGACAGACCCCGAGCGTCGAGAGTCGGCGTGCGAGATCATCGACGAGGGCGTCGAGGTCGGCATAGGTCAGTCGGTCGGCATTATCCGGCTCGTTCCGTGACGCCGCCGACCCATCGCCCGCATGGATCACCGCGAGCGCCTCCGGCGACGTCGCGGCCCACACCGCGAGCAGATCCGCATCCGGCCAGCCAGTCACCGCCCATCACCTCGCTCCCACGGCCCCCGCGTTCCGACCCCGGCGTCCCGGGGAACCATCGCGTTGCCGTCCTCGATCGGTGCGGGATCCGTCGCGAGGTCTTCGGCGAGCATCCCACCCGTCGCCAGCCCACAGGCGTCGATTCCCGGGAGAGAGGCGGCGAGATGTACTGCACCGGTCCGGGCGACGACCGCGTCGATAGTCGTCGTGACCACCGGACGAACCCCCTCGCGCCGGGCGTCCCGCGCGATCCGTCTGGCACGGTCGAGTCCCCCGAGCGCCATCGGCTTGAGAACGAGCGCGTCCGCGGCGTCTTCCTCTCGAATCTCCTCGAAAGAGTGACTCGCCAGCGATTCGTCGAGCGCGATGTCGACCCCGGTCACGCGCCGTAGTTCGGCGTGGCCCGTCAGGTCTTCGGTGTCGATGGGCTGTTCGACGTAGTCCAGCATCGTCCCCGAGAGCAATGTCAGCGCGTGCCGGGCCTGCTCGCGACCCCACGCGCCGTTCGCGTCGACGCGGAGAGCGACGTTCGGACCAACCGCTTCCCGCACCGCCTCGACGCGTTCGACGTCCTCGCCGATCGACCGATTCCCGACTTTCAGTTTGATCGTCGTGAACCCTTCCGTAAGCGCCTCGCGGGCCGCCGCCGCTGCATCCTCAGCGTCGTCGTCCCCGATGGTCGCGTTGACTGGGACGCGTGTGGTCCGGCCAACGCTCCCGAGCCACCGGTACAGAGGCTCGTTGCTCTCGGTTGCACGCAGGTCAGCGAGGGCAGACGAGACGGCGTGGCGGGCTGCGGGCTGCCCCTCGACGGCGGCGAGGGCACCGGCAGGGTCGTCGTCGTTCAGTCGCTCAAGCGCGTCGAAGAGGCCATCCCGACACTCCGCAAGGGACTCGGTCCAGACCGGTAGCGGAGTTGCCTCACCGACGCCCACGGCACTCCCGGTGTCGACGCCCGCGTCTCCATCCGACTCGATCCGGAGCGCGACTCCCTCACGACGCTCGATCGTCCCCGCTGCGGTCGAGAGCGGCGAGGAAAGCGGGAGATCGAACTCCGTGGACTCGGCGCGCATTCAGATCACCATTCCGAGTGCGAACAGCACTGCAAACCCGGCCAGCAGTTTCCCGGTCTGTTCGAGCGCAGGGTTCAGCGCCTCGCCGTCGGTTCGCGTAAGCATCGTGTGCGTCACCAGCCACGCGTAGGGCAGCGTTGCCAGCGGCAGGAGTATTGCCGGGCCGAACTCGCCGCTCGCGAAAAAGTACGCAGGGACGGCGTACGCAAGCGAGAGCAGGGCGACGAACTCGACGCGGCTCCACCGGTAGCCCAGGATAACCGCCAGCGAGCGCTTTCCGGCCTCGCGATCGGTTTCGAGATCCCGGACGTTGTTCACGACGAGGATGTTCGTCGAGATGCCAGCGATCGGCAAGCTGGCGAGCACCGCTGTCGTCGTGATCGTCCCTTCGGGTATGGTCGTCGCAAGCGGGGCGGCGATGACGTCCGCGGCCTGCACGTAGAAGGTTCCGACGACGGCAATCACGCCGAAGAAGACGAACACGAACAGATCTCCGAGGCCGTGAGAGCCAAGCGGGAACGGGCCGCCGGCGTAGGCGTAGCCGCTGACGAGGCTCGCTAGCCCGATCACGAGGATCGGCAGGCCGCCGACGTAGACCAGATAGGTGCCGACGAGCAGCGCCGCGGCGAAGGTGAGGACCATTGCGCGCTTGACCTGCTCGGCGGGGATCAATCCGGAGTTGGTCACCCGCGTGAACCCCTGTCGGTCCTCCGAGTCGACACCCTTGACCGCGTCGTAGTAGTCGTTCGCGAAGTTGGTGCCGATCTGGATCAACATCGCACCGACAAGCGCGGCGAGAGCGGGCCAGACGGAGAACAGCCCTGCGTCGTAGGCCAGTCCGACGCCGACGATCACCGGCGCTACGGCTGCCGGAAGCGTCTGCGGACGGCTGGCGATCAGCCACGCCTTCACGCGGGATATCTCGGGCTCTTCGGTTGCTGTCGCCGTCATCAGTAGCGCCACGGGACGTCCTCGAAGTCCGGTTTCCGGCCCTCGACGAAGGCGTCCCGTCCCTCCGCGGCCTCGTCGGTCATGTAGGCAAGCCGCGTTGCCTCGCCAGCAAACACCTGCTGGCCGACCATGCCGTCCGAATCGAGGTTGAACGCATACTTGAGCATCCGCATCGCGGTGGGGCTCTTCTCGTTGATCCGCTCGCCCCACTCTACCGCATGCTCTTCGAGTTCCTCGTGGGGAACCGCCTCGTTGACCATCCCTATGTCAGCGGCCTCCTCCGCGCTGTAGGTTTTCCCGAGGAAAAAGACCTCGCGGGCCTTCTTCTGACCGATCTGTCGGGCGAGATAGGCAGATCCGAAGCCGCCGTCGAAACTGCCGACGTCCGGATCGGTCTGGAGGAACTTTGCGTGCTCCTCGCTGGCGATAGTCAGATCGCAGACGACGTGGAGGCTGTGGCCGCCGCCGACCGCCCAGCCCGGAACGACTGCGATGACCACCTTCGGGATGTGGCGGATCAGCCGCTGGACTTCGAGGATGTGCAGGCGGCCGTGCTCGCTTGCGGCCTCCTCGTCGCCCTCGTACTCGTAGCCGTCAGCGCCGCGGATGTCCTGATCCCCACCCGAGGAAAACGCCCAGCCGCCGTCTTTCGGCGAGGGACCGTTTCCGGTCAGGAGGACACAGCCCACGTCTGTCTGGCGCTTGGCATGATCGAGCGCGTCGTACAGTTCGTCGACCGTCTTCGGCCGGAAGGCGTTCCGAACCGCCGGTCGGTCGAACGCGATCCGGACGGTGTGTCCCGACACGGACCGGTGGTAGGTCACATCGTCAAAGTCGAATTCCTCGACCGCCTCCCAGCGATCGTCCTGCATGAGTTCCGAAACCATTTGTCCGAACTCGGGCCGTCATGGTGAAATAGGTTCCCGTCGCGCGCCGGACCAGCCTTTTGTCAGCTGCCGCCGAACACGGTCATGTGGAAAGTGAACAGATTGCACGCAAGCTGACAGGTGCCGTTGCCGGAGGGCTCGGCGTCACACCGGATTACGAGCGCGGACGGGTCCCGTGCGCGTTATGTCGAGCCGAAGGGGACGCCGCGCTTGCAGCCGGAGACCGCGTGACAGCGGCGCTTCGAAACTATGAGGGCCACACCTGGGAACCGGTCGCCGTCTACTGTCGATCCCACGGCATCGACCAGGTGACGGACGTGATGGAGGTCCTCGCCGAGGAGCAAGTAATCCTCGCGGCCACCCTCGAACCGACGGGCTATCTCGATCCGCTCTCCGGATACCATCCGAACGCGCTCTCCTTTGGCGGCGTCGAGTTGCTCGATTACAGCCCCACCGCTGCGGGGTACTAGACGGACTGTCTCGCGCCGTTTCGCTCGCGTCCCCGGTCGCTCAACAGCTGTGTGAGCGTCTGTTTGACCCGCTCGGGATTGGGGACGCTCCGGAAGGTCACGTCCTCGGTACTGGTCCCCGCGGTGTAGATGTTCACGTCGCCGTAGGAGAGAAACCGTTCGGGGATCGACTGCTCGTAGGCAGTGTTTTGCACCCGATCGAGCCGGATCTGTGTGACGTCACGGCTGATCAGCCCGTGTTTGACGTAGATCTGCTCGTCCGTGATCACGTACAGCAGGCGGAGCCAGTCGAGATAGACCCATATTGCCCAGCCGATGCCCGCGAACATCACGACCAGCGGTAGTGCACTCGCCCAGCTCGGCAGGTCCGTCCACGCCGCCAGCAGCGCCGACGCCCCAAAGCCGAGTACGGTGACAAGTGCCGCCAGCCCGAGCGCAACTGCGATTGTGAACTTCGATGGCCGTCCCGTCCAGCGGATCTCCTCTCCCTCCCCCAGATGGAGCCAGTCGGCATCCTCAACGGTTTCCGCGAACAGTGAACTCCTCATATGTGACTATCCGAAGCCTCGCTTGTATACCTCACAGGTGGGTTGAAACCTGCCACCCCACAGCCGAACGCTTTTGTCGATCCCATCGAAACTGTCGCCGAACAGCCAGATGGCAGAGGATTTCTACGACGTGCTTGACGTCTCCGAGGACGCCACCCAGGAGGAGATCACCGCCGCCTACCGCGAGAAAGTCAAGGAGTACCATCCAGACCAGAGCGACCGGGAAGATGCCAGCGACCGATTCAAGGAGGTCGTCGACGCCGAGGAGGTGCTCGGTGACGAGGACGAGCGCGAGCGCTACGACCGGATCGGCCATGCCGCTTACGTGGGTACTGAGACCGTCGAAGAGACCACGCCGACCCCGGAGGACGTCGAGTTCGATGGCGTGGACTGGGAAGCGGCCAGTCGCGACCCCTCCGATGGCTGGTGGGAGAGCCACCACGCGAGACATCGACGACGGCGTGACCGACAGACATCGGCATGGGAGTGGGCAGAGCAATCGAGCGGTGCGACCGCCGGAGCGTCGACGCCCGGTGCGAAGACAGGCGGATCGGCGACCGGCGGCACGGCGTCAAATTCGGCCCGCGGGACGGCAACTAGTGGGGCCAACCCTCGACAGGCCGGTGGGGGGAGTTCGTTCGCGGTCACCGATTCGAGCACCGATCCGTCGAGTGGCGGCTTCTTGACACCAGCGCTCACACAGGAGACGGTCTTTCTGGTCGCCGTGTCGCTGCTCATCTACCCGATGCTACTCGTGTCGACGATCGTGGATCTCTTTTTGTTCCCGATTCGTGTCACCACCGGGGTGTTGTTGTTCCTCACCGCTGGCTACCTGCTGACGGTCCCCGGCATCGGCGTCCTCGTGTTCGGCACGCTGAGCGTGTTCGTCCCGGCGATACTGTTCACGACCGGACTACTGTTCCCGCTGACGATGCGGGTCGTCTTCGCTGTGTTGCTGATCTGGATACCCTTCGGGTACGCGGTCGCAGTGGCAAGCGTCGTGGGGCGCTGAGCCGTTCAGGCCATCCGGCGTAGCCGTTCACAGACCGACTCCTGAAGCGCCGCCCGTCGGTCGTGGCTTTCCTCGCTCCCGATCCGGAACTCGATCACCTGCGTGCCGTCGCTGTCGAGACTCGCCCCGTACACGTCGGCGAACTCGTCCAGTCGGTCGACGCTGGCAAAGGAGAGACCGTATAGCTCCGCGGTCGGGGCAAAGTCCAGCCCGTGGGGGGTCCTGAACTGGTCGGTAAAGGGCGGGTCGAACGACTCAATGGGGAGCATGTGGAAGATGCCGCCGCCATCGTTATTAATGAGAACGATCGTCGCGTCGACGCCACAGCGACCGAGCGCGAGCAGGCCGTTCATGTCGTGATAGAAGGCCAGATCGCCGGTGATCGCCACGAGCGGCTCGTCGGTCGCGCTCCCAGCGCCGAGTGCTGTACTGACGATGCCGTCGATCCCGCTCGCGCCGCGGTTTCCGAGCACGGTCAACTCGGCAGTTGCGGGACGCGCAAAGCGATCGAGATCACGGACCGGCATCGAGTTCGAGACGAAGATCGTGGCGGGGTCGGGCGCGCCCTCCACGGCCGTGGCGACAACCGCCCCCTCGAATCGCTCGCCGTTTCTGGCATCCTCGCGGGCCGTCCCGATCCGGTCCCAGTAGGCCGCTTCGGCGTCGAGCCAGCGCGAGCGCCAGTCGGGGCTGGCCCCCGCCTCACCGCCCAGTCGGTCGACTACCGCCTCGATGAGCGCGGTCGGGTCGGCTTCGAGCAGGTCTGTCGCGGTGAACTCAGCTTCGCGCCACCCTCCGGCGGGATCGACAATATACTGGCGTGCGCCAGTCCGTGCGAGATACTTCCGCAGCGGCTTCGAGGTCGGCGACGCGCCAACCCGGACCACGACCTCGGGGTCGGGCCAGTCACGGGTGACGCGCTCGTCTAGGTAGGCGTCGTAGCCACCGATCACGGGGGTCTCGGCGACGTGCTCGCCGAAGCGAAGCCCGGAGAGGGGATCGGCAAGGATCGGGAACCCGGTCGTATCGGCGAACGCAGCGAGCGCCTCGCGATCGATATCGGGGATGGGCGGATCCGAGGGACCGGCGACGATCAGCCCGCGGGAGGATTCGCTGACCGTTTTGGCGAGGGTGGCAACCGTCGCATCATCCGGTTCGATCCGCCCACCGGACGTCCGAACGAACGGCCCCTCGCGCCCGTCTGCCCCCAGCGGGGCTCGCTCCGCGAGGTCGTCGGGGACATCGCCCGGAACCTCGACGGGTTCGAGCGGTTTGCGAAACGGGACGTTCAGGTGAACAGGCCCCGAGGGATGGCCGACTGACTTCGCAACCGCGCGGGCGGCGTCGGTACGGAGTCGCCGGAGCTTTCTCCCGGTCGGCTCCGGCTCGGGCAGGTCGCGGTACCACCGCACCGCGTCGCCGTAGAGCTTCTCCTGATCGATCGTCTGATTTGCGCCGCTGTCCCTGAGTTCGGGTGGGCGATCAGCCGTGAGTAGAATCATCGGGACGCGGGCCTGATTCGCCTCGATCACTGCGGGGTGGAAGTTCGCCGCCGCAGTCCCGGAGGTACAGATCAGTGGCGTCGGTTTGCCGGTCCGCCGGGCGCGACCGAGCGCAAAGTAGGCTGCGGAGCGCTCGTCGAGATGCGAGAAGACGGTCAGATCGGGATGGCTCGCGGCAGCGACGGTCAGGGGCGTCGAGCGACTCCCCGGCGCGACACAGGCCGCCTCGACTCCGCTCGCGACGAGTTCGTCGATCAGCGTCTCCGCCCAGAGCGTGTTGCGGTTGGGTGCAGTCATCGTTACTCCAGTGCATCCAGCATCGGGCCGTACTTGAGCTGTACCTCGTCCCACTCGCGGTCCGGATCGCTATCCGCAACGATCCCAGCGCCCGCAAACAGCGTCGCCCGGTCGGCCTCGGCGACCGCGGAACGAATCCCGACTGCGAACGCTCCGTCGCCCGCAGCGTCGAACCATCCCACCGGAGATGCGTACCAGCCCCGATCGAACGCCTCGGTCTCTTTGATCGTTTCCCAGGCGGCGTCCGGCGGTAAGCCGCCGACTGCGGGTGTCGGATGTAGCGCTTCGACGAGTGTGAGGACGTGTTCGGCGTCGTCGAGTTCGGCCGTGATCGGCGTCTGGAGGTGCTGGACCGTCGGCAGCTTTCGCACCGTGCGCTGGCCAGTTTGCACCGAACTCGCGTACGGCGACAGCTGCGTCCGCACGGCATCGGCGACCAGTTCGTGTTCGTGGATATCCTTCTTGCTGTCGAGTAGCTCCGCGGCGAGCCACTCGTCTTCCTCGGTGGTGTCACCCCGGCCGGTCGACCCCGCGAGCGCAACTGTTTCGACGGTTCGACCGGACACCGAAACGAGCCGTTCCGGGGTCGCGCCGAAAAAGACCGGCCCGTCTCCTGGCTGGACGAGGAACCGCTGACAGTCCGGGTAGGCGATGTCAAGCCGGGCGATGACGTCCGGCAAGGAAAGCTCCCGCTCCAGCTCGACCGACAGCGACTGCGCGAGAACGACCTTCTGCAGGTCGCCGCCGCTGATCCGGTCGATGGCGGCCCGAACCTGTTCGCGCCAGCGCTCCCGTGACGGGCACCGCTTCCGGCTAGTGACTCCCGGCGGCTCGGAGATTCTGCCGGACGGAGTCGCATCCTCGATCTCGGCGAGCGCGTCTTCGACCCGGTCGTCGACGGCGGCCGGATCGTCCGGACCGACCGCGTTCGCAGTTAGCCAGGCACTATCGTCGGTCCAGGTCAACTGTAGCTGAGGCAGTACGAACCGTGCACTGTCGAAGCCGGTCCACGGCGGGTCGGGCTGGTGGGCATCGTGAAACGAGATGCCTCCGACGAGCCGTGGTCGTGTGCCCTGTGGCGCATCGTCGGCGTCAATGTGGGCGAACAGACGGTCGGCCGATACCTGTAGCTGCGTTAGTCGGTTCCGACCGTCCGCCGACAGCGTCGCCGCGGCACCCCAGCCGACAAAGGACGGGTCGTCCGGCGGCGTCCAGACCGCCCGCGGTGGCCCGAACGCGTCGAGAACGGCTCGACGCGAGACGGCGTCAAGTTCGCGGCGTCGCGTCACAAGCGGCGCGTCACCGCGTCCGCTGGCGTCGCCCCCACTGCCCAGGGATTCCATTGATAACCGTTCAGGAGCGCGGGTTCTTCAGCCTGTCCCTCTCCCGTAGCGGGGCAACAGCCGGCAGCGCAAGCGACCGATTTTTGTCCCGGCACTGCCCGAGAGGTGACACGTGTATCGAGACGACGAGTCGATTCCGGACGACGAACGCGAGGCACTCCTGACGATAGCGCACGGCGCAGTCGTTACCTCAGGCGGAGTCTCCGCGCAGCGTGCGCTGATCTCGGCTGTCGAGATTATCCTCGCACGGGGGCTGGGACCTGCCGCGTACGGTGTATACGCCCTGGCGTGGCGCATCGCCCAGGTTCTGGTCCGGCTCGTCACGTTTGGAAGCGTCCCGGCGCTCCAGCGGTACGTCCCCGAGTACGAAAGTGATCCACGCCGTCGATCCGCGGTCGTGGGGCTGGCCTACGCCACGACGGTCGGCTTCGGGGCCGCGCTCGCGGTCGGCGTCTGGCTGGCCGCGCCACGGATCAACGAACTCACTATCGAGCAGGCCGCGTTCGTCCCGACATTGCGCGCGTTTGGACTCCTGGTGGGACTCCTGGGCGTCATCATGATCGTTGCGGGCGTCTTCCGGGCAGTCGGCTCCGCGCGGGGAGAAGTGGTGTTCAACAAGCTGCTCCGGCCGGGCGTCCGGCTGATCGCGGCGGTCGCCGCGCTCGCGCTGGGCTACTCCGTGGTAGGCGTTGCAGGCGCAATCGTCGTCGGAACGGCGATACTTGTCGTGGTCGCCGCCCCCCTGTCTGTTCGGTCGACCGGGATTCGACCCTCGCTACGAGGCACGAAAGGAGAGGCCGGACGCTTCTACAATCATGCTGGTCCGGTCGCGATGAGTAGTTTCGGAAAGGTGTTCCAGAACCGGGTCGACGTCCTGCTCGTCGGGGCGCTCCTGAGCGCGGTCGCCGCGGGCGTGTACAACGCCTTGCTCGTGCTGGTCGCGATCGCGTGGATCCCGTTGTTGTCGTTCAACCAGCTGCTTCCACCAGTCGCTTCCGATCTCTACGCCAGCGACCGGACGGCGACGCTCAATGCGATCTACACTGCCGTAACGCGGCTGATCATCACGACTGTCGTCCCCTTCCTTGCAGTGCTCGTCGTGTACGGTCAGGAGCTACTGGGCCTGTTCGGCCCGGCGTATACTGAGGGATACGTGCCGCTGGTCGTCTATCTCGGCGGCGTCTTCGTCGGGAGCGCGGTCGGCGCGACCGGCTGGTTGTTGATGATGACCGACCACCAGTACGCGCGAATGATTCTCGACTGGCTGCTCGCCGTCCTCAACGTCGTTCTGACGTACACGTTCATCGTGGAGTTCGGACTGGTCGGAGCGGCGCTCGGGACCTCGCTCGCTATCGCCGTACAGAACGGGATTCAGGTAGTACTGTTACGACAGTTCGAGGGCCTGTGGCCGTTCGACCGAACGTTTCTCACACCGATCTTCGCGGGCGGGATCGCCATGGTGGCGATGTGGTTACTCGGCACCGTCGTTTCGGGCGGTGTCGCGGTCATAATCGGCGTCCCGCTCGGGCTCGCCGTCTACGTCGGGGCGCTCCGGCTCATCGGCGTCGATCCGCGCGACCGGTTCGTCGTCCGCGAACTGTACGCGAGCTATCGGTCGAACCTGCGGACTCGGATCGCGTGAGAGAGGCTCCTTCATTACTATCGAGGAGAGTGATCCGTAGTGGTGATTCGATCGCCGACGATACGGTCCACAGATTTAATTCGTCTCCTCCCTTCCATCAGAGCGACGCAATGGCTTACGGTACGTCGCTCGATCTCCTCTCGATTCCCGGAGCGAGCAGCTACCTCTCCGCCACCGCAATAGAAGATGCACTCGAGTATTTCGACCCGGAGGTGATCTGTCTTACCGGCGAGTTCGATCCCTCGCTGTACGGTGGTGTCCGCACTGTCACGGACGTCCCGGTAATCGCCCCATCGGCAGGGATGGGAGACGTCACCCATCATCGGCGACTGGATGACGGCTCAGTTGTGGAGGCAAATACTATCGATACCCCCGGGGCGACGCACGATCTCCTGACAGTTCGAGATCGACGCGTTCTCGACGACCTTCCGGCGGAGTTCTCGGATGGCCAGGACTCGGCGGCCGACACTGCCACAGTTCTCGTCGTTCCCAATCTCGGCGTCGAGTACGATCCGACGACTCTGAGTGCTCGATTGCCGGGGATAGACGCACTGGCAGCGATCCAGGAAGCGGCTACCGGACCGTTGACCGTCCTTGCTGGCCGACAGCCTGCGAACTATCATCACGTCTGGGAGAGCGACTACGGCGCGCCCAGAGTGACTGTACACGGAATGGGGGCGGGGACGGAGAAGGAGACTGAATTGACGCTGCTTTCCTGTACGGAAACCGGCACAGCCGCCGGCGAGTCCGTTGCGGCCGACAGCTTCGGTCTCAGTGCGATCCAGGGGATCGGATCGAAGACGGGAGAGACGCTCCGTAACCGGGGCATTACGACCCGAACCGATCTCGTCGAAACGTCGATCTCCGCGCTATCCGAACTTCCCGGTGTCGGTCGGGAGTCGGCCGAGACGATGCACGCCCACGCGGACGTGATCGACACCGGCGATCCGTTACGGTTGACAAACGAGTCCCTCCCTGCGGCGCGAAACGGCCGGTCACCGATCTGTCTCGACATCGAGACAGACGGGCTCTCGCCGACCGTGGTCTGGCAGTTCGGAATCTACAATCCCGAGACTGACGAGTACACCGCGTTCGTCGAGGACGAGACGCCGACCGAGCCCGGCCGGAACGTCCGGCGGTTCTGTGACTACCTCTTTGGCACTCACGCAGATCGGACGCTTCTGACGTGGAACGGCGACGGCTTCGATTATCCAGTCATCGAGCGGTTTCTCCGCCAGCATGCCCCCGAGTACGTCGACGCGTGGGACGACCTCTGGAAACACGATCTCTACTCGTGGGCGGTCAGAGAGAGCAACGCGCTCTTGCCTGGACGGACAAACAAACTCGACGATGTGGCCCGCGCGCTCGGGTACGAGGACGCGGAGACGGGACTGACAGGTGCACAGACGGCCGCAGCATACCAGCGATTCATGCGCACGCCCGACGATCCGGCCGCGAAACCCGACTGGGAGCGCCACCGACGGTACTGCGAAGACGACTGCCGAGCGCTCTGGCACGTCTGGCAGGCGATCGAAGACGCCAGACGCCGCGACCCGAGCGACAGTGCGACCGACACCGGCGGCCAGCAGACCGGACTCACTGAGTTCTAATGACTAGCGACCCATCCACAACGACCATCGATATCGAGCGCCTGATCGAGACGTTCCCGCGAGAGGGTGTCTCACTCGACTCGCAGTCTATCACGTACCGGCCACTTCCGCCCCGTGAGGCCGATACAGTCCCGGCAAGCGAGGTACTCCGCCCCGGTCTCTCCGACCGATACCCCTACGAGCCGTTCAGTCATCAGGCGGACGCGCTCTCCCTGCTCGACAGCGGTGAGAACGTCACCGTCGCCACATCAACGTCATCGGGAAAGACCGACATCTACGCGCTGCAGATCGCCCGGAACCTACTGGATGCTGGCGTGATCTCGCCCGATGGTTCTCGAACCGGTGAGGACGGCGCGACGGCACTGTGTATCTACCCGACGAAGGCGCTGGCGGCCGACCAGCACGAGGCGCTGGAGGATCTCTACGACGAGATGGACCTCGACATCCGGATCGGGCGATACGACGGGGACACCCCGCAGGCCGACCGCCGGGAGATTCGAGGGCGGGCAGACGTGATCCTGACGAACCCGATGGGCGTGAGCACGTATTTGCACGACCACGACCGCTGGAGCCGGTTCTACTCGGGACTCGACCTCGTAGTACTCGACGAATCCCACACTCATACCGGCGTGCAGGGGATGCACGTCGCCTGGATACTCCGGCGTCTTCGCCGCGTCGTCGACCACTGGGGCGGGAACCCACAGTACGTGTTGACTTCGGCAACGATCGGTAACCCTGCGGATCACTCCGAACAGCTGCTCGATGAGTCCGTGACGGTCGTCGACGAGGACGGCTCGCCACGCGGACCGCGCGACCTGTTACTGTGGAATCCACCACCGACAGATGGCGGCGATACGCACAGCGACGGGACGGTCTTTGCAGCGGACGAACCGCCGACCGCGCCGGGCGTCGACGGTGGTATCGCTTCACGGCTCCCCGCCTCGGTCGATGCACCGCGCGTCTGGAACCACCTCACCTACCACGGCGTCGACTCCCTGTTGTTCTGTCCGAGCCGAAAGCTCACCGAGATTGCAGTTCAACGGGCCAATGAGCATCGAGAGTCAGCCGGGAGCCAGTACGCGCCGCCACGGCCAGAACTTGCGGCGTACAATGCGGGGATGGGCCGGGTCACGCGTCAGGATCGGGAGGCGTCGTTCAAAGACGGCTCAATAGCTGGTCTCGCGACCACTTCTGCACTGGAACTCGGTATCGACATCGGAGACCTTGACGGCGTCGTCCTGCTCGGCTATCCAGGCCAGCGCCAGCGGTTCTGGCAGCGGATCGGCCGCGCGGGACGAGCGGGGTCCCGAAGCATCGGCGTGCTCGTGGCCGACCACCGCACTCTCGACCAGTACGTTATCGACAACCCCGAGTACCTCCTCGATACCGATGTCGAGGATGCAGTCGTGGATACCGGCAACGACGCCGTCTTCGCTCAGCATCTACTCTGTGCGGCCGACGAGATTGCCCTGGACGAGTCGGATATCGGCCCGTTCGCGGGTGAAGAGCGGCTCCGCGCTGGCGTCAGGATGTGGCGACGCACCGGCCGACTGACCGGCTATCTCGACGCTGTGGTCCATTACGCCGGTGCGCGCCGTCCGCAGACCGAGGTGAGTATCTACGGGACCGGTGGGGACGAGTACGAACTCCGACTCGCAGATGGGGTCGACGAGTCGGCAGTCGTCGAGTTCGATGCCGAGAACGTGGCCCAAAATCGCGCGTACCGGGACTACCACGAGGGCGCAGTGCGGCTGTTCGACGGCGAGCAGTTCGAGGTCACGGGGGTCCACGACGACCGCCCCCAGCCCAGCATCGAACTCAAACCGGTCGACCGGGAGTACTACACCCGAACGCTCACCGACGTGAACGTCGTCGATGCCGAATCCGAACAATCCCGCGAGGTCAACGGGTTTCGGCTTCACTTCGGCACCGGGACCGTCCTCGTGCATCACCACTCTTACGACCAGGTGTATATCGAGTCCAACGAGCCAAAAGAGCGGATGCTCCCGACCAACCGCCCACCAATCTCTATGGAGACACAGCTGTGCTGGGTCGAAGTCCCCGAGAACGTCGAACAGGGTCTGCTTGCGAAGTACCGCGAGTCCGGCACGGAGACAGGAGTCGATCTCGAGCGTGCGGATGCACCCCAGATCGGCTACGTCGCCGGGCTGCATGCCGCCGAGCACGCGATGATCAAGGCCGCGCCGCTCGAACTCCTGGTCGATCAGAACGACCTCGGGGGGCTCTCGACGCTCGTGCTCGACAGCCACTACGCGAGTCCCGAACACGACGAACTTGGAGCGACCGCGTCCCAGTCCATGGATGCGGTCGAAGCGGTCATCGCCAACCGGGCCGCTGAGTCGGATGGAACCGCCTCCGGCTGGTTCCTCTACGACGGCGTCGAGGGAGGGATCGGCTTCGCACGGGCAATCTACGAAGAATTCGAGACGCTGTCTGCCCACGCCCGGGATCGGCTCGAAGACTGCGAGTGTGGCCGCCCCGACGGCTGTCCAGCCTGCACGTACTCGGAGAACTGTGGGAACGACAACGCGCCGTTGCTACGCGACTCGGCCATCGACGTCTTCGAGCACTTGCTGGGCGAGCGGTCGCCTGAGGACCTCGACGAGGGCGACGAGTCGGAGCGACGGCCCGCGCTGTTTTACGCGTGAGTCACTGTTCAAGGATTTCGACGAGGTTCCCCTCCGGGTCGCGCAGGAAACAGATCCGGGTCCCGCTTTCGGTCGTCTGGGGCGGGCTGATCGTCTCGACGTCCTCGGGAAGCCTCTCGTAGAACAGATCGATGTCGTCGACTTCGAGTCCAAGATGGGTCGCGCCGGGACGGTTGAGCGTGACATCCTCTATTATCTCCTCTTCAGGCTCGTACTCCACGAGTTCCACACGGATGCCGTCGGCGTCAAGATGGGCGAAGTTACCGGTTGCCCCCTCGACACCGACGCCGGTTGAAAACGCTTCGCCGGTAACAGTAAACTGAGAGAGGATATCCAGTCCAAGGACGTCCCGGTAGAACGGCAGGACGTCGTCGAGTGATGAGACGGTGATGCCGACGTGATGTGCGGTCGCAGTCATATGCGAACGAGCGCGTGCCTGTCGCAAAAGCCCATCGGAGAAGCGAGTGAGATTGTCTATGCGATCCGAGCTACACTTCTGCAGCCCAGAGCCGATAGTCCTCCCCGCGATCGTAGACCTGGCGGAAGACGTCCTCGACGAACTGTGCGATCCGCTCGTCGTCGGTACGGGCAAGCACGCGCGCATTCGTTCCTTCAGCCTCCTCGGGGCGGACGAGCTCGTCGACGCTGAACGAACGGTACTCGTCAAGCAGGGACTTGAGCCGGTCGAGTTCGGCGTCAGTGCAATCGAGGTTCAGGGTGTCCTCGGAAAGCTGGATCCACGGTGGGACGGCGTCCTCACCCGCACTCTCAGGGAGTTCCGCTTCGAGTGTGAGGAACGGACTCGTCCGCTCGCGGTGTGCGACAATAGCGTCCTCAACGAGTGCTCGGCGTTCTTCGGCGGTCTCGGCGTCGAATCGGGTCATGATCGTAGGTTTTCGCCCGGCGCTCAAAGTCGGACCGGTTTCTTCAAAGCTTTAACTCGGGAGGCTAACCTCCCAGTATGGCCAGTCCAAACGTACTGCTACTCGGAGCCCCCGGAGCAGGTAAAGGTACACAGAGCACACGAATCCACGAGGAGTTCGATGTCGAGCACGTCACAACCGGTGATGCGTTGCGCGCGAACAAGGGGATGGACATCAGCCATCTCGATACGGAGTACGAGACGCCGGGCGAGTACATGGATCAGGGTGAACTCGTCCCCGACGAGGTCGTCAACGAGATCGTCAAGACAGCACTTCAGGAAGCGGACGGCTACGTCCTCGACGGCTATCCGCGCAATCTCGATCAGGCCGAGTACCTCGACGAGATTACCGATCTTGACGCCGTTTTGCTGCTCGATGTCGGCACTGAGGAGCTGCTCCGGCGGCTCACCGGTCGCCGTGTTGACCCCGAAACTGGTGACGTCTACCATACCGAATTCGACATGCCCGACGACGAGGAGGTCCGCGAGCGACTCGTCCAGCGCGAGGACGACACCGAGGAGACCGCTCGCGAGCGCCTGAGCGTCTTCGAGGAGAACACCCAGCCGGTAGTCGATCACTTCGAGACGGAGGGGACGCTGGTCCGGATCGACGGCGAACAGTCTCCCGACGAGGTCTGGGCGGACGTCGAAGCGGCCATCAAGGACGCAGTATAGCCGGCTCTGTTTCGCGTCGAACGCAAGGCCCACTGCCCAACTGGATCACAACTGTTGAATACCCCGCCCCGCCTAGTTGCGAGCAAATGGTTCGGACAGCGGAGAAAGTAGAGTCTCTCGTCGAGGAAGACGAGAGTTTCGCGGACGCCATCGCGGCGATCAAAGGCGTCGCCGACGAGAACGGCGGCCACGTCGAGTGGACCGACGTCGAGGACGATGTCACCAGCGGCCAGTGGGGTCGTCTCATCGAGAAGGGAGTTCTCCGGAGCAGTGACGATGGGTTCGAGTTCTCCGATCCCGACGGCGTCGAGGACGTCATCGACGAAGACGGCGATGTCTCGTTCCCCGACGCGGATACTCCGGAAATCGAAGAGGAGAGTTCCTGGACACAGTGGGACAAGATAGCCGGCCTCGCGACGATTGCGATGATGGTCGGCTACTACTTCGACCCAGTGCGAGACATTATCGGTGGAACGATCAACCTCTTTCTGGGTCCGATCGACGCCGTCTTGCCGTTCTATGCAGTGATCCTGATTGCTGCGATGCTGACCGGGATGTACTCGACGCTGCTGCAGGCCAACCTGATGGACATGGAGAAGATGTCCAAGTACCAGGAACAGATGAAGGCTCTGCAGGACCGTCGTGAGGAGGCCAAAGAGCGCGGCGACGACGAGGCGCTCGAACGCATTCAGGAAGAACAGATGGAGGCGATGGGCGACCAGATCGGGATGTTCAAAGAGCAGTTCCGCCCGATGGTCTGGATCATGGTGCTTACTATCCCGATCTTCCTGTGGATCTACTGGGCAGTCAACGCGGGACAGCTGACGGCCGCCGAACAGACCATGATCATGCCCTTCGCCGGCGAGGTGACCCTCGCCTCGGGCATCGTCGGTCCGATGCAGTCCTGGATCGTCTGGTACTTCCTGTGTTCGCTCGGATTTACCCAGCTGATCCGGAAGGCGCTGAATATCAACACGACGCCGTCCTGACGACCCGACCGCCCGCCAGAACTGACCCAAGTTCAAAACCTCTTTTACCGGCAATCACCGAGATGGGATATGTTACTAACAGTCTCCGGCCCGCCGGGGAGCGGGAAGAGCACTACTGCGGCGGCGCTGGCCGACGAGTTCGGCATCGAGCACGTGAGTGGCGGCGATATCTTCCGCTCGCTGGCCGATGAACGAGGCTACTCGCTCGCCGAATTCAACGAACTCGCCGAGGAAGACGATCAGATCGACCGCGATCTCGACCGACGACTCCAGACGATCGCTCGCGAACGCGACGATATTGTGCTCGAATCACGGCTGTCCGGCTGGCTCGCTGCCGACGAGGCTGACGTCCGAATCTGGCTCGACGCACCACTCCATGTTCGTGCTGTCCGGATCGCCGACCGGGAGGACAAATCGGTCGAGCAGGCCAAACGCGAGACGGAAGAACGGGAGGCCAGCGAGCGCGAACGGTATCTTGACTACTACGATATCGACATCGCCGATCTATCGATCTACGATCTGAGTATCAACACCGCTCGCTGGGACGAGGCGACGGTGTTCGACCTCCTCGTCGAATCCGTCGAGGGGTATGACACCGCGAGCGACGAAGGCAAGCTACAAATTACCGCCGACTACGAGTTCTAACCCATGCGTGGTCCGCCAGCGGAACGATCGCCCGCCGAGTTACTTAGCTTCGGCGTCATTAATCTCGACAAGCCTCCCGGCCCCTCCGCACATCAGGTGACCGGCGACCTCCGGGATGCGGTCGGTGAACACGTCCCGGAGGACGCGTACGCCGGTGAGTGGGGCGCGGCCCACTCGGGGACGCTTGACCCGAAAGTAACCGGCTGTCTGCCGGTGCTACTTGGGGACGCGACCCGGCTCGCACAGGTGTTTCTCGAAGGAAGCAAAGAGTATGTCGCGGTCCTGGAACTTCACGACGATCCGCCCAGCGATATCGAGGCTGTCGTCTCCGAGTTCGAGGGACGACTGTACCAGAAGCCGCCGAAAAAGAGCGCCGTCTCGCGTCGTCTGAGAGTTCGTGAGATCTACGATCTCGATCTCCTGGAGGTACGAGAACGACAGGCACTCCTGCGGATCCGGTGTGAGAGCGGAACCTACATCCGCAAGCTCTGTCACGATATTGGGCTAGCTCTGGGAACCGGCGGACATATGGGTCATCTTCGCCGGACAGCTACCGACCCGTTCGACGACACCGATCTACACACCATGCACGATCTCGTCGACGCGCTCGCGGCACTCGATGAGGGCGAGCAAGAGCAGCTGCGCGACGTCATCTCGCCAGCAGAACGTGCCCTCACTCACATCCCACGTGTAACGATTGCTCATTCTGCCGCTCAGGAAGTAGCAGAAGGCGCACCGGTGTACGCGCCTGGCGTGATCGATGTCGACGGTGTGGATGAGAAGACGGCGGAGCCACTGGTCGCGTGTTACACGCCGGACGGTGCGGCGGTCTGTCTCGGACACCTGGTCGGCGATCCCGACGCCGAACGCGGGATCGTGGTCGAACTCGAACGCGTCCTCGTGTAGGCGACAGGTTTCAGTAGCTCGCGTCCCGAATTCCAGTATGACCAATCGACCGACTGCGCTGTCGATGCGCTGGGAGGACGTACTCTTTGCTCACTGGCCGGTCGAGCCTGCTCTCGTCCAGCCGACGCTCCCGGACGGCCTCGAAGTCGATGAGTTCGAGGGGCAGGCGTATCTGAGCGTTGTCGCGTTCGTCATGAGCGATATCAGCCCGCGGGGCGTCCCGGTCGGGCTCTCCTTCCCCGAGCTGAACCTGCGTACCTACGTTACCCACGGGGAGGGACCACCGGGCATCTACTTCTACAATCTCGATGCCGACGACCGGATCGGCGTCCCAGTTGCCCGCACACTGTTCGGGCTCCCGTACTACAGAGCCAAGATGGACATCGCCCGGTTTCACGAGGGGATCCGATTCCGAAGCCGCCGAACTCACGACGGCGTTCCACCCGCATCCTTCGACGCCACGTATCGACCGACCGGAGAACCATATCAGCCGGGGGCGGGAACGCTGGAGAGCTTCCTGACCGAGCGCTATCGGTTCTACGCGGTTGGCCGTGATCGACTCCCAGCGGTCGACCTCGGCGGTGATCAGCTGTACGCCGGGGATATTGCACACGGCCCCTGGACGCTTCGGGACGCCGACGTCGAGATCGATCGGAACGACCTGTTCGATGCCGCCGGGTTCGACGTCCCGGAAAGCGAGCCGATCTACCAGTACGGTCCCGAAATTGACGTCACAGCCGGTCGAGTGCGGCGGCTGTAGACGGACCGGGAGACTCTTGGCCCGACCGGACACACGGCAAGCTATGAACACGCTGTGGGTCATGAGCTACAACGTCCGGTACGATACGTCGGAGGATGGTGAGGATTCGTGGTCCGAGCGCCGGGACGGCGTCGCGGAGATCGTCCGTACGCGTCGTCCGGATCTCGTGGGGTTTCAGGAGCCGCTTCCCCACCAACTCGCCGACCTTCGAGATCGGCTTCCGGAGTACGAGATTCTCGGAGAGGGACGACGGGCGGACGGTGGCGGCGAGCACACGCCAATCGGGTTCAGGCGTGATCGGTTCTCGCTACTGGATCGAGAGACGTTCTGGCTCTCCGAGACGCCCGACCAGCCTGGTAGCGTCGGCTGGGATGCCGAGCTGCCACGGATCGCGACCCGCTTCTGGCTGCGCGACGAGCAGACCGGACAGACACTCACGCACTGTAACACGCATCTCGACCACGTGGGGGAGCAGGCCCGACGCGAAGCAGCGGCGCTGCTCGTGCGTGAACTCGACAGCGACGGGCCGACGATTCTGACAGGTGATTGTAATTGTGAACCTGATTCTCCGCCGTATCGACTGCTCGCAGACTCCTCGTTGCGTGACGCTCGTGCTGTGAGTACCACGCCACCCTTCGGCCCCCCGACCACCCGGACGGACTTCGAGTCGCTGCACGACACGTGGATTATCGACCACATCTTCGTCGACAGCGCGTTCTCCGTCCGACAGTCTGGCACCTGCTCAGAGACGGATCGCCGGCATCGCTACCCCTCGGATCATCTGCCGGTACTCGCGGAGCTACAATACGGCAACCATTGATTACCAGTCCTTGCAGTCAGTACAGACGAGCTGGCCAGCGCTGGTCCAACGACGCGTGACCGTTTCCTTGCACTCCGCACAGTGCCCGCCGTCACCGCTCCACGTGAACGTCACTGTCACCGTATCGTCGTTCACGTCCGGCGACTGCGCTCCCGTTTCGTCCTCGGGCGATGTCGATGACTGATCGTCAGCCGTCTCCATGTACTCGGTCAGCGACGAGTCTTCAGGCACAGGAACTGCTACACGGGGGTATTACAAATTCGTTTCGCGGGTGTGCGATGCAGACCTGCTCCCCTACGTTTGTGATCGAGTCCACGGTCTGTATTCGTGATGGCCATGACGCCGACAGGAGTTCCCGGGAAAGGCACAAATGCTCGCTTGAGTTTACGACACCAATATACTATTACACCCCCACAGTACGGGTATGATTCGACGTTCGTTCCTGGCTTCAACTGGTGTCCTCGCCGCCCTCTGTGTCTCGGGCTGTCTAGAGTCCGATGTGCGAGCACCGGGAAATGGGGACGAGACACAGTCGGACGACGACGCAAATTCCAGCGGCGATGACGACCCTCAAGAAGATATGTATCCACTCATCGAACCCGACCCACTCGACGGTATCGACCCGCTCGCCTACGACGTTTCAATCACGTCGGAAGCGACAACTGACTCTCCGCTGACCATCGACGTTGCGCTGACGAACACCGGCGAAGAAACCATCACGTATGGTGAACGTCGGGATGCGATGTTCTGGACGGCCGGGGGTGATGACGACTTCTCACTCTATCCGAAAGGCAGCGTCGAGGACCAGTACGAGTACGACGACGTCTGGTGGCTTCCGGATGGGTTCGCGACGACGATGGACTACCAGACGGCGACAATTGAACCGGGCGCGACACATACGGAAACGCTCGCGCTACTGCACGGCCCGGTCGATGATACCGAGGAGCTCCGAGCGCTCCCGCCGAGCCTCGACTTCGGCGTCGAGTTCGGGTATTCCGCAGATGAAGACGATACGATGCCAAACGGGACGGATGTCTCGTGGGGGTTCCACCTCCGTCTCGGCGAGGAGTAGGTCATTTTTCAGGTCTGGTTGCCGACGCGGTCATCCGCTTCGAGGCTTCGCTGTGCGCGACTGGCAGGATTCAAATCCGGCGGGTATACTATTCGCTCGTCACGTCCGTTCACCGGAAACTACGTTTCCGAGCCATCGCTCACTGCGTTCGCGATGACCTCACAAAATCAATGGGGCCGCTCGGATTTGAACCGAGGTGGCGAGCACCCAAGGCTCGAAGGATACCAAGCTACCCCACGGCCCCGTATAGACAGATTCGAGTGGCTGTATCTAAAGGGTTTCGTTCTCCGTGTGCCCCGTGCTGTGTAGTGACACACCACTTGATCAGCTGGCCGCCAGCTCTCTCGAACTCCGCCTATCCCACTTGCCGAAATTTGTGACAACCATTCTGTACCATGCAATAATACTTATCAACTACGAGGCTGCAAAACATGTGGTATGGCTATCCGGAACGACTCGGTCCTCACCGATTTCAACGCAACAGCCGCACTTCGAGCAGTCGAGGACCGGGTCGGTGACGATATTTTCGTCTGTGGTGAGTTCACCCCGGACGACTTCCATATTCTCTACGTCAGCGATAGAGCACTCGAACAGTACGATAGCGAGACTGATATCTGGGTCGTGGGAGATGTTATTCACGAGTACATGAACGTCGACTTTCTCGAACGGGAGCTGTTTAACGATCTGTACCCGCAGGTCACCGAGACGAACGCATTCGTTACATACACTGATTATGCAGCAATCGTACGGGTGCTCCAGGGCGAGGAAGGATTCTATCTCTCAGTCGATCCGCAGGCACCGGTTTCCGAGATCGTCAATGAACTGACGGCGATACTCGACCAGTAAGGCTATTCGTCAGGCTCGGTACTATCGAGCTCGTCCAATTGTTCGGCGATGTCGTCGTCGGTTGCTTCCGTGGTCGCGGCACGTCGACTCTGTGTGCTGTTTTCCTGTGTGCTCGGCTGGTCGTTCAGGCGGTCGGCGATGTCATCATCAGAGGCCTGTGACGATCCAGATGTCGCCGGAATACCGTCACTGAGCGATGGCTCAGTGTCCTCCGTCTCGTCTTCGAGGTCCGACTCGTCGAGTAGCTCTCCAGGATCGTTCGGATCAACGACTTCGTCGAACAGCGACGAGAACGTGGCGATCAGTTGCTCGTCGTGGCTGTCAGGGTCGATATGGAAATGTGAGATGGTATCCACGCCTTCGAGCCGTTCGAGGAGCGTATGCAGGAACTGAAAAACGACTTCCGGATCGGAGTTCTCCAGGAGTTGTGTGATCGAATCGAAACACAGGACGATCCGGTGATCGCTCTTCGACCATGTCTCACAGAACTTGCTCACAGACGTTCCAATCTCAGTCAGATTGTCGGAGTCTTCGACGATATCGGTCGCGACTGGTGCATCGAAATCCGGATCCGATGACTCTGCGGACCGTAGAACGTCACCGACAGTGATCTGTCCATGCTTGTTCGGCTGTCGTCCAGTCGTTCCCGTATCGAGACGAGTTCGATCAGTTATATCCGCAGGAAAGTTCACACGTATCTCGGCTCTGTTGGCTGCTGGACCGACATCCAGAAGTGTGTCACAGCATTCCTCAGTTACCGATCCTGAAACACCTAGCAGTAATACCGATCCACCTTCCATTACGTCGATCGTGTCATCGCTCATTACTCGTTTGCTCCTAGTCCCTAACTGGCTCAAACCAGTCTCTAACGTAACCGTACCTTCTCACACAACCGTTAATACTTTTGTGTCAGACTCACACCGCCGCCACTACGAAAATTAGGTATACAGCGCTCGGCCAGAGGGGTAACCCCATCATACTAATCAGGGAGTGAAAGGAGTAGCGAGTATGTCCACGGACGAAGATTGGGATAGTGCACTGATACCAACGGGGTTCGATCCCGGCAGTTACTCGTGTGTCCGGTCACTGTCTCGCTGCGGGATCCGAACAATCGTTGCCTCGGAGCACGACGATGTTCCCGCTGCGGGATCACGATTTTGTGACGAGTTTCTCCATATCCCGTCGCCACACGAGGACCTGCTGGACTACCGCGACGCACTCTTGGGAATTGCAGCCCGTGACGACGTCAAGACGATTCTGCCGCTCAGGCCGCAGGACACGTATCTGTTCTCGCTATACGAGTCGCTGTTCGAAGATTACGTCTCACTGGTGACGCCACCGATGGAGACACTCAGAACGGTCCACGACCGAGTGTTGCTCGTCGAGGCGGCGAAATCGGCGGACGTCCCCGTCCCTGAAACCCGTCTCCTTTCCGATGTCGAACACGTCGACCGTGATCTGATCGTTAAATCACGGTACAACTTGCTCGCGAGCGAATACCTCGACTCGTACTCGGAGCGAGAATCGGCGACCGCAAAGTCCGTGAGTCACTACCGGCCGGGGGACGAGTTCGACCGTGATGCGCTCACCGAGGAGATGGGCCACGATCCCATCGTCCAGGAGTACATTCCCTCAAGTGCCGAGTACGTCTTCGGAGCGCTCTACAATCACGGCGACGCAGTTGCGACCTTCCAACACCGCCAAATTCGTGGGAACTCCTACACCGGCGGCGGTGGCGTCTACCGAAAATCGGTCGATATCTCAGAGCTCGAACGTGTCGGACGGCAACTCCTCGACAGCATCGAGTATCACGGCCTCGCTTGCATCGAGTACATGCGTCACGAAGAGACCGATGAGTTCGTCCTCACCGAGATCAACCCCCGGCTCTGGCAGTCGCTGCCCTGTGCGGTCCGTGCCGGTGCTGATTTCCCGTGGTACTACTGGCTACTGGCGACAGGCCAATCCGATCTGATCGACCCACACTACGAGGTCGGCGTCGGGTCGCACCTGCTGTACGGCGAATTCGGGCACCTCCGGAGCGTCTTCACCGACGAGTCACCGATCGTCCCCCGTCCTTCTGCGCGGGGAACGGCCTGGCAGATCGTCCAGTCGTGCTACGATGATCCACACTTCGATAACCTCCGATTCGACGATCCACGACCCTTCGTTCGTGGTCTCGGACACGTCCTGAAAAAAGGGAAGTGAACATGTCTGTCGCCGCCGGAGGCATCCAGCGCGGGGTTTTTGCCCGCTCCGTCGCAACCGTCTGGTGTGACTGACGATAGCCTCTCGTGGGAGACCATCGACTCCCGGATTTCCTACACGTGTCCCGGCTTCGACGTCGTAACCGACGACGTCCGTCTGCCCGATGGCACTGAAACGACGTTCGACTATCTCTCGGAACCACCAGCGGTGATCCTACTACCGTTTACCTCGGACGATGATGTTGTCATCATCGAGGAGTGGCGACAGGCAGTCGGCCGCATCAATCGCGGACTGCCGGTCGGGAGCGTCGAAGCGGACGACGAGTCGCTGATTGCCGCCGCCCGCCGGGAACTCCGTGAGGAGACCGGCTACGAGGGCGATGAGTTCGAGCAGTTGACCACGGTCGAACCGATGAACGGGGCCGCAAACAGCGTCTATCACATTTTTGTCGCGGAGGGCTGTGAACCGACCGCCGAGCAGGACCTCGATCACAACGAAAGTATCCGCGTCGACACAACGACGTTCGAGGCACTTCACGACGCCATCGCCAACGACGAGATCCGCGACGGGCGGACGGTGCTAGCGGTCCTCCGGTACGCGCTGGTCGCCGACGAACGGAATCCTTAGGCCGACACCTGCCCTCGTCCCGAGCATGCGCGACAATTTCGAGCTGCGGGACGCCGACGCTGCGGGACGGATCGGGGAGCTAACCGTCCCGCGGGCTGGCGTCACCGTCGAGACGCCGGCGCTGTTGCCGGTGATCAACCCGAACCTCCAGACGATATCGCCAGCCCGTCTCCACGAGGAGTTCGGCGCGGAGATCCTCATCACCAACTCCTACATCATCCACAACAACGAGGACCTCCGCGAAAGCGCCCGCGAGAATGGCCTGCACGACCTGCTCGATTTCGACGGCGCAATTATGACCGATTCCGGCTCCTTCCAGCTTTCCGAATACGGCGAAATAGACGTCACGACTGACGAGATCCTCCGATTTCAACACGAGATTGGCTCTGACATCGGGACACCAGTCGACATCCCCACACCGCCGGACGTCTCACGCGAGCGCGCGGAATCCGAACTTGCGACGACACAGGAGCGTATCGAGGCGGCTGAATCTATCGACACTGGCGAAATGCTCGTGACGGCCCCCGTCCAGGGGTCGACGTACCCAGACTTACGCGAGCAGGCGGGTGCACACGCTGACAGCACCGACCACGACGTATTCCCGATCGGTGCAGTCGTCCCGCTGATGAACGACTATCGATACGGCGACATGGTCGATGTTGTGGCCGGGGCCAAACGCGGTCTCGGCGTCGATGCTCCGGTACATCTGTTCGGGGCCGGCCATCCGATGATGTTCGCACTTGCGGTCGCGATGGGTTGTGACCTGTTCGACTCTGCTGCCTATGCCCTGTACGCCCGTGACGACCGCTATCTCACCGTTCGCGGGACCGAGCACCTCGACGAACTGGACTATCTCCCCTGCTCGTGTCCAGTCTGTATCGAGCACACGCCCGCCGACCTGCGCGCGCTCGACGATCAGGCGCGCGAGGAAGCCCTCGCAGCGCACAATCTCCACGTTACCTTCGCGGAGATCCGTCGCATCAAGCAGGCCATCCGAAGCGGTAATCTACTCGAACTCGTCGAGGAACGCGCCCGGAGCCACCCTGCGATGCTCGACGGCTATCGCGCACTATGTGATCACACAGACCAGATCGAACGCGAGGATCCTGCCTCGAAGAGCACGTTCTTTTATCTCTCCCACGAGAGCGCGCGACGGCCGGAGGTCCGGCGTCATCACCGTCGTCTTGACCGACTCGATCCCGAGGGGACGGTTCTCCTGACGGAGGGGGCCAGCTCGAACAACTACGACGAATCGTGGCGGATCGTCCCGCCCTTTGGCCCGTTCCCCCGTGCACTCTCGGAAACGTATCCGCTAACTGCTGAAGTCCCCGACCGGCTCGATGCGAGCGCGTACGAGGCCGCCGCCGACGGTGTTGCCCGTGTCGTCGAATCGAACCCCGAGACGGAGTTCTCGCTCGGCCACTGGGACTGGCCCCCGTCGGCGCTCGACCGCGTCCCCAGTCGGGTCGAGTCGTTCGCCCTTGGCGAAAAGTAGCGCTCGCTCACATCCCTGTCAGCTGTCCACACCCTTATCAACGATCGAGCGGCCAGCCCCACCCATGCACTGACATTCGCCCCGGAACGGTTCGCGGCTGTGCGACACGCCGCTTCGGGAACAGCAGATGTCGCCTGCTCGCCAGAACGCCCTCGTCTTCCAGCGCCGGGACGATCCGGGACCGATAGCCTCTTTCACACACCACGACAGGGCTAGGTATGACCGACTACTTCGAGGTGCTGGAGCGTGACGGGGCTGCCCGGATTGCCCAGCTCCGCCTTTCCGATCCGGTAACGACGCCCGCCCTCGTCGACGATGTTGTCGAGGATGCCGGAAGCCTCTGGCCCGAGGAGCGGGAATTACCCGACGGTGACGAGAGCGCCCTCACAATCCTTCCCCACCGTGGCCTTCCAGCCGGGACCGCCGACGAGGTGAAAGATTCGTTTGCTGTCGACTACCCCGAGGTCGACTACCCAAGCGCCGCGGTCGTGACGCCTGATACCGCCGCCGATTACGGTGCCGACGCGTACGTCCTGTCCGATGCGCAGGGCTGGATCGGTCACGGGAGCGCGTTCCGCGACGCCATCACCGAGACGAAAGAAGCGATTCCCGCCGACAGCGCGCTGTATCTCTCCGGCGTCGCCACGCCAGTCAACGTCGCCACGCTCGTCTACGCAGGCGTCGATCTGATCGACGAGCATCGGGCGGTCGTGAAAGGACTCGAAGGCAAGTACCTCACCAACGAGGGCGAACACTTCCTCGAAGATCTTGAGGAACTCCCCTGTGCGTGCCCGGCCTGCCAACAGCCTGTAGCTGAGTTCGACCGTGAGGATTGTGCAGACCACAACGTCCACGCGCTCCGTGCCGAGATCGCTCGCGTCCGCGAACGGATTCGCGCTGGTCGCCTGCGTGATTATATCGAGGGACAGACCCGCCACGAACAGTGGTGTACCGCCGCGTTCCGAGAGTTCGATCAGCAGTGGTCGTATCTCGAACAGCGAACCCCCGTTCTCAGGCGCTCCGAACTGGTCTCGGCGACGGAGGATACAATCCGGCGCGTCGAGATCCAGCGCTTCGCGGATCGCGTGACCAGCCGATATCGGAACCGCTTTTCGAACCCGCTCGTGCTCGTCCCGTGTTCGGCGACGAAGCCATACAGCGAGTCACAGAGCCACGGCCAGTTCCACGAGGCGAACGGCTTCCGTGGCCACGTCGTCTCGATGACCAGCCCGATCGGCGTCGTCCCACAGGAGCTGGAGTGTACCTATCCGGCACAGCACTACGACTCCGTAGTCACCGGGCGATGGTCAGAAGACGAAAAGCGGTTTGTCGCGAACGTCCTGCAGGCCTATCTTGAACGCAACGAGTATCCCGCCGTGATTGCACACGTCCCCGAGGAGGGGTACCGAGATATCTGCGAACGCGTCGAAAATGCGCTCGGTCTGGAGTTCACTTACACTGTCGACGAGCACCCGACCGACGAAACCTCGCTGGTCAACCTCGCTGGCGCGCTGGAGGGTGAACTGAAGTACTCCAAACGCGAACGCGAACAGAATACTGTGAGAGCGATTGCCGACTACCAGTTCGGTGACGGCGCTGGCGACGCGCTATTCGAAGACATCTCGATGCAGAGTCGCTACCCGAAACTGCGCGTGCACGACTCGGAGGGCGACCAGCTCGCCGCGATGGTCCCCCAGTATGGCGTCCTCTCGTTCACTCTCGCGGGTGCGCGCCAGTGGGTTGAGAGTGACGCACCGACCAAACGCGTCGAGATCGACGCGTTCGTTCCGCACGGAGACGTGCTCGCCCCCGGTATCGTCGATGCAGACGACGATATTCGAGTTGGCGACGAGGTCGTTATCGAGGGACCGAAGGCATTCGGCGTTGGTCGCGCGGAGATGAGCGGCCCGGAGATGGCAGAGAGCACACGCGGAGTCGCGACGTCGGTTCGGCACGTCGAAGAGCAGTAGCCGGAGGCCACCGGGGCTCCCTCCAAAGATAACATCCGCGAGAGTCCGGACGCTTCGCGTAGACGAGTGGCCGAGACGGTGTGTGACTGCTTCTGCACGATATTTCTGTCACGAACGGCAAAGCGATCATATTCGGGATGTGACGCCGACCGTAGTCGAGAATCGAATGACGGTGAGTAGTTAATTATTACACCTGTTGTTAAGGATTCTATCACGGGGAGATAGCCCGGAACGCGGGTGATCATATGCGACCGGCTCTGACTGATTCACGGAGATAACCGTCAGATGGGCGGATAGAGGGCCTGAAACCACAATTCGTGTCGTTACATCTATTAGCCTCTGGTAGAGAGAACCACTAGATGACCGATCTTCCGGATTCCGTCGGGTTCCTGCTGGCGGACGAGGCGTCACCCGAACAGCGTGCCGCGCTGAACTGGGCGACCGATGCCGGGATCGATACCGACCGGGTCGGACCCGACGAGCTTGCAGAGGGTACTGTTCCCCTGTCACGCTACGATGTCCTCTGGTGGCACCGCGACAACCCTATCGACGCCGTCGGCGGCTTGGACGACTGGCTGGGACACCTTTCCGAATGGATCGAGGCCGGGGGCGGAGTCCTGCTCACGTTGCGGGCACTCGAAGCGATCGAACCACTTGGCATCGATCCGATCGCCCCAGATACAACCGGCAATGTCGAGCCGGAACATGAGCTCGGCCTGCTCTGCAAATCTATCCACGCTGACGGCCCGGTGTTCGAGGAGTTCGACGCACTCCGCATCCCAACCCGCGCCGCACATGGTATCCAGCAGTTCGCGCGCTACGATGCGGTGTTACCCGAACACGGAGAGGTGTTAGCGAGCACGATCCGTGCTGGCGAAGACGTCCCAGACCAGCCTGCACTGATCGGCTGGCAGTACGGTGATGGCGACGTCGCCGGGCTCGGTACCGCAGTGACCTTTGCAGGGGCAACCAACGACCGCTGTGTTCACAACCGGACACGGCTATTTCGTAATTTGCTATCGGTCCTGGCTGGCGAACAGCGACTTACCGAGGGTCGGCCAAAAGACGTCAATCAACTGAAGACGATGCGCAAGAATCTGTCGGATGACCGTCATCGTCCACAGTATCACATCACCGCGCCCGCGAACTGGTTAAACGATCCAAATGGCCTCATTCACTGGAACGGCGAGTTCCACGTATTCTACCAGTACAACCCCGGCGGCCCGTATCACGACACGATCCACTGGGGGCACGCAGTCAGCGCCGATCTCGTACACTGGGAGGATCGTCCAGTCGCGCTTACTCCCTCCCCTGATGGCCCGGATCGGGACGGTTGCTGGTCCGGCTGTGCGTTCGATGATGATGGTACGCCCCGGATCATGTACACCGGCGGCCGCGGTAAGCTGCAGCTCCCCTGCCTGGCGACCGCCGCAGACGCCGACCTGAACACCTGGCAGAAAGATCCCGAGAACCCGATTATCGACACGCTCCCGGTGGATCCGCCGCTCCGGTCGACAGAACACTGGAAAGCCGAGTTCCGGGATCACAACGTCTGGCGGGAGGGCGACACCTGGTATCAGCTAATCGGCTCCGGTGTCGAAGGAGGTGGTGGAACCGCCCTGTTGTACTCGTCGGAGGACGACGAGCTACGTCAATGGTACTACGAGGGACCGATCCTCACAGGCGATCCCGAACCGGACGGCGCGATGTGGGAGTGTCCTGAACTGCTGGATCTCGGCGAGAAACAGCTGTTACATATCTCTAACTACGACGAGGTCCGGTACTATCTGGGCTCATACGAGAACGGCGAGTTCGAGACTGAGCAAACAGCCCAGCTCGATTACGGTGACTTCTACGCCCCACAGTCGCTCCGGGCCGACGACGGCAGGATATTAACCTGGGGCTGGATCTGGGAGGCCAGAGACGAGAGGGCTCAATGGGATGCGGGCTGGTCGGGAGCACTCTCGCTCCCCCGTGAACTTGACCTCAACGACCGTGGCCTGCTCCGCCAGCGACCGGCGAGGGAACTCGAATCACTGCGTGAACGTCACGTCCATGAGGGGAGTCGCTCGCTCCACGACCAGTGGCTCGACCTCGATACCGATGGACTGAGCTACGAGCTATCGGCGGAAATAAAACTGGACGACGCCGAAGCTTTCGAGATCGTGGTCGGCGAGTCACCTGATGGAGAGGAGCGAACGCCGATCCGGTACACCCGGGATAGCGAACTCGTCGTCGATCGAAGCCACTCCAGTCTGGATGAACGTGCCTCGAAGGCACCGGACCGCATGCCGATCGCACCGGTCGACGAGCCGCTTTCACTCCGGTTGTTCGTCGATGGCTCGGTTGTAGAGCTATTCGCGAACGAACGCCACTGCCTGACGACACGGATCTATCCCACACGGGGAGACAGCGATAACCTGTCGCTCCACGCGAAGGGTGGTACAGTAGAGCTACTGGACCTCGACGTCTGGGAGCTCGGCCGGGCATGGACCGAAAGCGAAGAATTGTCAGGCGAACAGGCGCCCGGTCAAACCGACTAGACGTCTTTTCTGGTGAACCAGACTGCGCTGAGCCCGACGAGGACGAGCGTCATCAGGATCAATGTTGCAGCTCCAGCGAGGTCGTAGGAACTCTCCAGCAGGATTTCGTTCGGATCGAAGTACCGCATTGGTGCGACTGCCCCGGCGGCCTCGTAGTCAGTGCCATTGAGTAACGATTCGAGCAGGAACAGCGCGAAGGTTCCACCGAGCGCGACCCGCTGGGCGATGCCGGTTCGATCGAACGCGACCGAACAGAGGAGCCCGATCCCGGCACAGGCGAAGAGATACGGAATCGAGAGCAAGTGGATCGCTGCCAGGTCGGCAATCGACATCGACTCGCCGATCAACTCGACGCTTGCGAGGACGACAGGCGGAACGAGCACGTTGACCAGGAGGATCGGTACGGCAAGCGACGCGAACTTCTCGGTGAGGAGCCGTCGTCTGGTCACTGGCATGGCCAGTAGCGTGTCCATCCGCCCACGATCGATATCGTCGGCGATGATTCCGGCTGCACTGTATGCCAGATACAGGCCAAGCAGGATGACCCAGCCGAAAACGTACAGCTCGAAGGCCAGAAACCCCTCGATCGAGGCCATCGTCTCGATGTCGAACAGCTGAATGAGCTGGGGTGGGTACGCCTCCAGCAGTTCGTCCTCGTCGAAGGAGTCGCTAAAGGAGGGATATACCCAGATTACGACCGCAGCCAGTACCGCCATCCCGGCAGAGAGATAGACACTCCCTTTGATTCGCTTCCGTCCGTCGTAGCGCAAGAACTCGAACATCAGCTCTCACCGTAGAATTTCAGGAAGACGTCTTCGAGCGGGGCCTCTTCGATAGACAGATCGAGCAGATCGTACCTGCCAAGGCGAGTCATCAGCGCATTGATGTCCCCGGTAAACGTGAAGGTGCACTCGGTGAACGTGTCGGATTGGTCTCCGTCGAACTCGCCGAACTCCGGATCGTGGATCCCGTCGACGTCGAGTGCGTCGGTCGGAATCGGCTCATTCGTGTTGACGGTCACCGATTTGCCCGTCCGCTCAAGGAGGCTGTCGATCGGTTCGACCGCCGCCAGCTGCCCATCGCGGATGATTCCGACCCGGTCACAGAGCCGACGCACCTCGCTCAGCACGTGAGAAGAAAAGAACACCGTTACTCCGTTGCGTTGCTCGGCGCGGAGGAACTCCGCAAAGCGTTGCTGGAGGAGCGGATCGAGACCGCTGGTTGGCTCGTCAAGTACGACGAGATCGGGGTCGTGCATGAACGTCGTCACGATGCCGAGTTTCTGGACGTTTCCACGAGAATAGTCCCGCACTGGTCGGTCGAGCGGGGGCTCGAACAGGTCGAGAAGTTCGTCACGGCGCTCGTCGCCTTTCACTGCGGCGTGCAGATCAAGGATCTTCGTCCCCGTCGCATCCTCGTCGAACCCCGGTTCGTCCGAGAGGTAGCCGATCCGGCGTTTGGCCTCAATGAGTGCGGGTTCATCGGTGACGTCGTAGCCGAGCACCCGTGCGGAGCCACTTGTCGGAGAAATAAAGCCTAGCAGGGCCCGGATGGTCGTCGTTTTCCCGGCCCCGTTCGGCCCGAGATAGCCGAAGATCTCGCCAGTCTCGACCTCGAAGGAGAGATCGTCGTTGGCGAGGACGTCGCCGTAGTCCTTCGTCAACCCATCGAGTTTGATAGCCGCCATACCGGTGGCTACTCCCGGCATGTATTTGATTGTGAGGGTGGACTGACAGAACGCGCGGAGGTCCGGTAGCTTTCAGTACTCGCCGCGGTCCTCGCCGGGCAGGCGGTACTCGGAGAGGAGTTTGGGGAGGTCCTCCCCGGGGAGCGGGAGATGCCCGTGTTCGAGCGCACCGATGATCCGCGTCTCGGTTCCCGCGAGTTCGATCCGGAGGGTGGGCGCGAGCGTTCCGCCGAAGCGCCGTTGCTGTTCTTTGGGGGGAAGCCCGGCGACATCGTCGAGGGAGAGTCCCCGGAGATCGTAGTAATTGAAGAAGCTACTGACCAGAATTTCCTCGCGGTGGGGATAGGCGAGCCAGGAGTAGGTCTGGAACGGCGCGCTCGCGGGGTTGGTTGCGACCAGTCCGCTCCCGTTCAGTGGCTCGTACTCGCCGCGCAGAGAGTCAGCAACGAAGCCATACAGCGCGTCGTACCCTTCGAGCCCTGGTGCGAATGTGTGCTCGTGACTGGAGATGAAGAGGTAGTACGAGCCGTCGCGGACGATCAGGTGCGGTCGTTCGAGTTCCTGGTTCGTACAGACGCCTTCGAGTAGCGGTTCACGCAGGTCCCAGTCCGTCGGATCTCCGGTCCCCGAGACGGCGAGGCCGACGCTGCCGTTGAACTCCTCGTGAACCGGGTCGCAGTCATAGGTGTTTTCGCCCTCCGGGACGGGTGTGTTGGCCTCGAAGAGCAGACAGGTTTCGCCGGTTGCGGGATCCTCGAAGAACCACGGATCTCGAAAGGTGTAGATCATCCCGCGGGACTGTGCTTCGCGCTCGTAGTACTCGCCGTCCGGTTCGAGGATGATCTCGTGTGACCACGGCCCCTCGATCGACAGGCCACCTTCGTTAGTCTCGATCGTACCCCCAGCGCCGACCGCAATACGCTGGTGGTAACTCAATTCCTCCTCGCCGCGGTAGCCCGCGGCGGTGTAGTAGAGATAGACGGTACCGTCGTCGTACAGCGCCGAGCCAGCCCACTGTCGGGAGCCAAAGGCCTCATCGTCGAAGGCGGTCCCACCGCAGGTCCAGTTCTTCCCGTCGGCCGAATAGAAATAGCGGATCGTCGCGACGTCGTGACGCTTGCCCGGCAGTAGCTCTTTGGGCGCGCTCAGCGAGAAGATGACGCGGTAGCCGTCTATCTCCGCGATCGATCCGTCGCGGTTCCGCAGGAGCCACGTATCCCAGATATGGACATCGTCGTCTGTCTCCTCCTCGGGCGGGTAGACGATGGGGCCGACCGAGGCGTCCGACCGTTCGATCGTCGCCGCCTGCTCCCGGGTCCACCGCGGCGTCGATTTGCCGCTCGTCTCGTCAGTCATACCCACATATGGGTGGAGGGGTGAAAAAACGATTCCGCTTTTTTGCTATCGATAACAACTGACGTTGTTAATGCCGCTCCAGCGCCAGTTAGTGGTTCTCGTGGATGTGTTCGCGGAGTGCGTCCGTCTCGTCGAACGTGGTATCACATTCAGCACAGGTGTTGTGATGCAGCGCGACGTGCTGGGTGACGCCGGCTGCCGAACTGAACTCCGAATCGCAGCTTGAACAGGTGTATGCCATTACGTTAATAACTCAGGGATCAGGGCTTAAAAAGAGTTGCTAGGAAACTGCTGCCGGACGTTGTTATTCGCGGCTAGCTCTCCGGGTGGAGCGTTAATAACGTGGACATTCATCTGGGCTATCTGGCTCCATTGGTCCGACCATGACTCGGCTCCGGCTGTTCTCCGTCCTACGTACCGGTCACCGGTACGATACCGAGCGCTCACAGGCAGCTACAGCGATCCTCACCCGTCTCGACTCGTCAAGCCGAAGCCGCTTTACCGCCCGCACCGCTACGACTCCTCAATGAGCAAGCCGAGTCCCGAAGTCTACGAGCAGGGGAAGGGAATGGACGCCCACAACAAGGTGATGCGGGAGATCCGTTCGGAGAAAGACGCTACCTACGACCCACACGAGCCGACGCGCGTCTGGATCGACGAGGACAACACGCCCGACGGCGTCTACCAGAGCCTGACGATCATCCTGAACACCGGCGGCTGTCGCTGGGCGCGGGCGGGCGGCTGTACCATGTGTGGCTACGTCGCCGAAAGCGTCGAGGGCGGGAGCGTGAGCCACGAGGCGCTGATGGATCAGATCGACGTCTGTCTCGATCACGAGGAAAACGAGGCCGAGGAGCGATCCGGCCTGATCAAAATCTACACCAGCGGCTCCTTCCTCGACGAGCGCGAAGTCCCCGCGGAGACCCGTCGGGCCATCGCCGAGACGTTCGCCGACCGCGATCGGATCGTCGTCGAGAGCCTGCCGGACTTCGTCGAACAGGGAAAGATCGAGGACTTCACCGGGCAGGGACTGGAGACCGACGTTGCAGTGGGACTCGAAACCGGGACCGACCGCGTCCGTCGTGACTGCGTGAACAAGTACTTCGAGTTCGAGGACTTCATCGCGGCAAGCCAAGAAGCCGACGCCGCGGGCGCAGGGATCAAGGCCTACCTGCTGATGAAGCCGCCGTTCCTCTCGGAGTCCGAAGCGATCGAGGATATGATCCGCTCGATCGAGAAGTGTGCGGAGTACGCCCACACCGTCTCGATGAACCCCTGTAACGTCCAGCGATATACGATGGTCGACGAGCTTCACTTCCGTGGTGGCTACCGCCCGCCATGGCTCTGGAGCGTCGCGCATGTGCTCGAAGAGACAGCAGACGCCGACGCCATCGTCGTCTCCGATCCGGTCGGTCACGGGAGCGACCGCGGGCCACACAACTGTGGGGACTGTGACGACCGCGTCCAGCGCGCCATCAAGGATTTTGACCTGCGCCAGGACCCGAGCGTCTTCGGGCAAGTGACCTGCGAGTGCGAGCGCACGTGGGAGGCTGTTGTCGAACGGGAAACGACCTTCAACGGTCCACTCACGCGATAGCTACTCAGAGTATCCAGTGGCTACGGATTGCTGTCGACTCTTTTCCGAGCAGTACGCGTTTCGTTCGATCCGGTATGGGGCGTGTACTGAATACAGCTCTTCGTCGAGTGGCTACTGTGCTACGAGGTGGACTGCAGTGACACAATCGGAACCGGAACACGCGGAAGTCGAACTCGTCTATCATGCAGACGGTGGCCTCGAACTCCGGGATGGCGTCGACACGGATCGGTGGATCGCGACCGACACGCCAGTCGAAGTCCGACAGTAGTGTTACTTCGGTTCGACTTCGTGTTCGGTCATCGCCTTCGGCACCGTCAGGCGAACGCGAGTCCCGTCGATCCCCTCGGTCTCGAACGAGAGCGTCCCGCCCGACTGTGTGACAACCCAGTTTACCAGCCACAGCCCCAGTCCACTGGCGTGGCGTAACTGTGTGATCTCGCGATCCTCTTCGAGTAGTTCTCGCTCTTCCCGTGGAATCCCCGGCCCATCATCTTCGACTGTCACCGTCACTTGCTGGGCGTCGTCATCGACGCTGACTGTGACATCGACCACTGGGACCTCGTTATCGTTGTGGACCACAGCGTTATCGAGGACGTGATAGATCGCCGTCCTGAGCATGTTGTCCGATCGTGCGTGCGCGCTATCGGGCGTCGACACGGTAAACTCCACGTCCTCATGCTCGCTGTGGATCCGGGTCACCATCGACTCGACGCCCTCGACGACATCGACCGATCCGAGGTCTCGTTCGTCGTGTTCGAGCGTCTGCTCGACGGCACGGGTCTTCTCCGCGAGCGAGATTAACTCGTCGGCACGTCGTTTGATCGTATCCGCGTAGCCGTACCCGTCTCCCGTGTGTGATTCGAGCATCTCGGCACAGCCTTTGACGATGTTCATCCCGTTTCGCAGGTCGTGTCTGAGTACCCGATTCAGCACCTCGACCCGTTGTTGCTGGCGTTTCCGGTCGGTGATATCGGTGTAGACGGCGTAGGTGAGCGGACTGGCTTCACCGAGCTCGACCGGCACAACGGTGAGCAGGAACTCGCGTCGCCCGCTCGATGTCTGGCGCTCTACTTCCGTTTCGATCAGTTCTCCACGTCGCCCGCGCTCGTTGAGTTCGTCCGCCCGGTCAGTGCCATCCGGTGGCACAACGAACCGATCGATCGATTCGCCCCGGAGCTGGTCTGCGTCGTAGCCGAACGTCCGCTCGAAGGCGGGGTTCGTATCGAGGACGATCGGCTGGTCGCCCTCGTATCTGATGCTCGCGACGGGATCGGGGACGTTCTCGAATAGGGCGGCAAAACGGTCGCGCTCGTCGACGAGTTGGGCTTCCGCTTCGATTCGTTCGATCGCGTTCGCGACGTGAGCGAACAGCAGTTCCGCGATCTCGGCGTCGTCGTACCCGAACGCATCGGTGTCCAGAATGCCAGCCTGAAAGAGGCCGTTCTCGCCGACGGGCACGCTGAGCAGGGACCGGATATTCGTCTGTCGAATCTCATCCCTTCGCTCGTGGAGATCGTTGACGACAAACGTCTTGTCTCCACGTACTGTTCGCTGGTGAATCTGTTCGTCGAGACAGCAGGTCGGAAACTCCTCGATATCGATCCGTGGATCGGTAACGTGCCAGCGTGGCTCGCCGTCGCGGGTGGTCTTGAGACAGCACACGTCGATATCCAGAACATCGATCACCGCGTCGAGCGCGATATCGTCGATCGTTTCGATCGCCCGCGTGTTCTCCAGTTGCGTCGCAACCCTGTGGACGCTCTCCACGTTGCGCTTTCGCTCTCGTAGTTCCCGCTCCAGTTGTTTTTGCTCCCTGATGTCTCTGACCGATCCCACGGTCCCGTTAAAGGGTTTCTCGCCCGGTAGCAGGGACATGATCACTTCGCAGGGAATGCGCTCGCCGCTTCGCGTAACCAGTTCGATTTCGTAGGTCGTTACGCTCGGCCCTTCCTCGTCAAGCATCTGCTTGATGAGCGTTCGTCCCCGTTCGACGTCCTCGTCGGTCATGATCGTCGAGACGTGCTCGCCGAGGAGTTCCTCGCGAGAGTAGCCCGTCATCGAGGCAACTGCGTCGTTGACCATCGTGTAACAGCCCTCGGTGTCCAGCGAATAGACGCCATCCGCGACGGTTTCGATAATCAGGTCCCGCTGTTCGAGTTCCTGGCGTTCAGCCGACTGCCGTGTCGAGTCGGTAGTTACGACGGTACGGATACGCTCGACGAGTTGAGATTCGATCTCCTCGGGACGAACGTAGGCGTCGACACCGGCGTTGATTGCGCCTGCGAGGGTGGTTTCGTCCTCGGGTCCACAGAGCACGCTCGGGAGTGAGCTATCGTTGCCGCGCGGCTCCTGCCACGGCTCACCAGCTTCGGTCGAAACGTATACGATACACTCGGCGTGCGACAGACCGTCCGATGTATCCGTCTCCGGCTCTTCGGCCGCAATGGTGATGCGACGGGCGTCTTCGAGCGTCCGAACGACCCGATCGCGCAGTGGCGAGGAGGCTCCGACGACCGACACGGTGAGTTCATCTATCATACGACAGTCCTGCTCTGCATTCGTCAAAACACCCCACTATCATTAATCTTTAATCGGCGTCATCGTTCTCAGATATTGTCTACACATGTTTTCTACAACTATCTGTTAAGAAACCGCCACTGAAATCATGTACTCTTCGTTATTTTTTATAATAACCCACTAATCAATTGTATATTTTACTATCGGGGGCGTAAGGATTTATTAGCAGTTTCGTATACAGACATATGCCACACGGTACCAACAGGCTCGGCCGGCGGACGTTTCTCAAGTCGGGAGTAGCAGCCGGGACACTCGTAACCGTTGCGGGCTGTCTCGGAGAGGACCCGGACCAGGACGAGTTCACCATCACACTCTCACAGTTCCCTGATACGATCGATCCGCTGGATCATATCACGGGCGACTACTTCGACGTGTACGACCACATCTACGAACCGCTCTTTGACTTCGAGCCGGGAGAGGGGATCTTCCCCCGCGTCGTCGATGAGTGGGAAGCAACGGAAGACGGCGTCACCGAGCTCCAGATCATCGACGACGTGGTGTTTCACAACGGCGACGAACTGACTGCCGAAGACATCGCCTGGACGATCAACCGGACGGTCGATCCTGATCTGGGTGTTCCGAGTCCGATTGGCACTTTCGGGCTCGGCTCGATTACGGGTGCGGAGGCCGTCGACGATACGACACTCGAAGTGATGCACTCCGCGTCAGCAGGCCTCGCGGAGTTCGAGTACGGAAACTACGCCCGGGCGATTCCGAGAGACTGGGCGATCGATAATCACGACGCGGAAAACGAGGCGATTAGTGGCTCCGATGCCGAGGACTTCAATGGAACTGGTCCGTACGAGGTCGTCGATTTCACGTCGGGCGAAGAGATCGTTCTGGAACGGTTCGACGACTACTGGGGCGACGAACCGCCGTTCGAGCGCGTGGTCTTCAATGCCGACGGGGAATCCAGTGGACGTGCCGCCGCGCTCGAAACGCAGGAAACCGATCTCACGATCAACATCCTGCCCGAGGACGTCGACACGGTCGACGCCGCCGATGGCGTCGAGATCCGGGACGTCACGAGTTTCCGGACGGTCTTCTGCCCGATGAAGAACACCGTCGAGCCGTTCGATAGTCAGGAGTTCCGGCAGGCGATGAACTACGCGGTCGACAACGAGGGGATCGTCAATACGGTCCTGAGCGGCTTCGGTGAGGCCAGAGGACAGCCTGTCTCGCCGGGGATCAACGGATTCAACGACGAGATCGAGCCGTACGCTCAGGACGTGGGACTGGCCGAGAGTCTGGTCGAGGACAGCGGGTACGGCGGCGCTGAGATCGAGCTCCAGGCACCACAGGGTCGCTACCTCAACGACGCCCAGATCGCCGAACAGGTCGCCGATCAGATCGACCAGCTCGACAATGTCGACTGTAGCGTGAACATCGGTGACTTCGAGGTCGTCTCCGACGCCAACCAGGCGGGCGTCGATCCCGACGAGTTCGAGATCCCGTTCTACATGATCGGCTGGGGCGTCATCACGGGCGACACTGACTACGGAGTACAGGGATTCTTTACGATCCCGGACAACCCCAACCGGACCTTCGAAGACGAGGAACTCAGCGACGCGATTCTGGAGAGCCAGCAGATCGACGACCCGGACGAGCGTCGCGCCCAGCTAGAGGAAGTCAACGCGCTCGCCCACGAGAAAGCGCCGTTCGTGTATCTCCACACACAGGAGAGCATCTACGGCATCCGAGAGGAGATCCAGTGGGATCCCCGCGAGGACGAGACGGTCTACCTCTGGGAGATGGAGCAGTAAGTGACGCGGCGTTCCCACACCGACATCTCGTTCCCGCAATGACAGCACCAGCGGTGTACCCATGACGAGCGCCAAGTTCCTCGTACGACGCCTACTGCAGGGTATCGTCGTCATCTGGGGGGTGGTGACGATCATGTTCGGACTGCGGGCAGTCTCGCCCGGCGACCCGGCGAACCTGATGCTCGCAGAGGGGGCCAGCGAGTCGCTCATCCAGCAGGTCCGACAGGAGGAGGGGCTTGACCAGCCGATCTACGTCCAGTACTTCGATTACGTGCAGGGACTGCTCGTCGGCGACTTCGGCTACTCGTGGCGCTCGAACAGGGAAGTCGAACTCATGGTCATCGAGCGGATTCCAGCGACACTCGAACTGGCAATCGCCGCAACGATCGTTGCGGTCGTCATCGCCATCCCGCTCGGCGTGATCTCGGCGACGCGCCGCAACGAGCCGGCGGACTACGGTGCGACGCTGTTTTCCCTGCTTGGCATCTCGACGCCGAACTTCTGGCTCGGACTCATGTTGATCCTCGTGCTCGGCGTGTGGGCCGGGATCTTCCCGACGGGACGACGACCGGTCGGGCTTGCGGAAGCGACGATGACGTTCGTCCAGTACGGCTACGCTGGTGATCTGGTGACCTGGGTTAGATACATCACGTTACCTGCGATCACGCTTGGCACCTACTTCACGGCGCTGATCACCCGACTCACGCGGAGCGGGATGGTCGACGAACTGGGCAAACCCTACGTCACGGCCAGTCGCGCGAAAGGACTCCCCAACGTGCTGGTCCGGTACAAACACGTCCTGCGGAACACCATGATCCCAATTATCACCGTTCTGGGTCTCCAGCTGGGGACGCTGATGGGTGGGGCAGTCATCACCGAGACCGTCTTCAACTGGCCGGGGCTGGGACTGCGCCTCATCGACGCCTTGCGCATCCGCGACTGGCCACTCATGCAGGGGATCGTCGTGTTCATCGCGATCGCCTTTGTCTCGATCAACATCTTCGTCGACGCGATATACGCGTCGCTGGATCCACGGGTTGGTGACGAATGATCTCTGATCGTGTCCGATCGAATCTCAGATCGACGTTTTCGGAGAGTCTGCTACCAAAGATCGGACTCCTGTTGCTGGTTTCGATCGTCCTCATGGCGGTATTTGCACCGATGCTCGCGACCCACGACCCGACGCGGACCGGCCACTACAGCGATCAGGGCGCGCCGTACCCGCCGCCAGGGTTCGACTACACTACGCAGATCTCACAGGATGGCGAGATCCAGGAGATCGAGGTTGAACCGACGAGTGAGCACTATCTGGGGACGAACACTGCCGGTCAGGACGTCTACTCTCGGTTCGTCTATGGGGCGCGTGTCTCCCTGCTGGTTGGTTTTACAGCCACGGTGCTTGCGCTCTGTATTGGCGTCCCAGTCGGGCTCGTAGCAGGCTATTACGGCGGCCGCGTCGACGACGTCCTGATGCGGGTTGCGGATACGATGCTCGCGTTTCCGGCACTGATACTTGCACTTGCACTGATCGGGATCTTCGGCGAATCCCCGATATGGGTGGCCGACCCGATCGTAGTGGCCGGACTCGCACCGGGGATGCCCGAATCGATACCCATACCCGGAACGGTAACGCTCGTTGCCGCGCTCGTCATCTGGGTCTGGTTCGCTCGCGTAGCGCGCGGCGAAGCGATGTCGATCCGTTCGGAGGGCTACGTGCAAGCCGCACGGAGCTTCGGCGCGAGCAACCGGCGGATACTGATCGATCACGTCCTGCCGAACAGCCTCACGCCGATCATCGTCCTCGCGACGATTCAGGTCGCAGTGATCATCCTGCTGGAGGCTTCGCTCGCGTATCTCGGCTTCTCGGGCACGACGCTTTCGTGGGGGTACGAGATCGAACGCGGGCAGGACGTTCTCCGAACTCGTCCGTGGGTTGCAATGTTCCCCGGAATCGGGATCGTGCTGGCGGTCATTAGCGTCAACCTGCTCGGCGACTGGTTCCGCGACGCGCTGGACCCGAACATCGAAGGTGAAGGACATTGACACGAGATCTACTTCGCGTCTCCGACCTCTCGACGCGGTATTTCACACAGGAGGGACAGGTAAACGCCGTCTCGGATCTCGATCTACGGATCCAGAGCGGCGAGGTATTCGGGATCGTCGGCGAGAGCGGGAGTGGGAAAAGCGTCACCGCCCGCTCGCTCGTCGACCTGATCAACCCGCCCGGGCGGATTACCGGCGGTGAGATCTGGTACCGTAATGACGACCTCGCGGAGGGGGTCCGGGAGGACCACCCCGACGCAGTCGACGGTTCGTTCGTCGACCTCCGGGGAATTCCCGAGGGGATCAGAAACTCCCTGCGTGGGACCTCGTTTAGCATGATCTTCCAGGATCCCGAGAGCAGTTTCAATCCGAGCCTGACGGTGGGCGAGCAGCTTGCGGAGGCAGTCGAGGTCCAGCGCCGAGCGAGCCCGAATCCGCGATCCACCCGCGCGCGAACGAAGTCGGCCGAGTACTCGCTGGGGTCGTACGCGCTGTCGACAGTGATGTCGTCAAAACGGTACGTCTCGCCCGAGAGTCACGACCGTGCCGTCGAGTTGCTGGAAATGGTCGGGATCCCCGATCCGGCCAAACGCGCCGAGGAGTATCCCCATGAGTACTCCGGTGGGATGCTCCAGCGCGCGATGATCGCACAGGCCATCGCGGGCGAGCCCGACGTGTTGATCGCTGACGAGCCGACGACCGCACTCGACGTGACGATTCAGGCGCAGGTGCTGAACCTGCTCGACGATATCCAGGCCGAAACCGGGATGACGATCCTGCTAATAACCCACGATCTGGGCGTGATCGCCCGGATGTGTGACAGAGTAGGCGTAATGTATGCCGGCGAACTCGTTGAGCGGGGGACGCTCGAAGACGTCTTCGACGAGCACGTCCATCCCTACACTACAGGTCTTCTCGGGAGCGTCCCCGAACTCGACTCGGCAGGCGGCGCGCTGACCCCGATCGAGGGGAACGTTCCGAGCCTGCTCGACGCCGAAATGAAAAATCGCTGTCACTTCGCGGATCGGTGTCCGAAAGCGATGGACGACTGTCTCTCACATCCGCCCGAGTACGACGCTGACGGAACGGATCATCACACTGCTCGATGTGTCCTCGCGATGCGGGAGTACAACGAGGCCGATGCACTGCCGCCGGACTACTTCGATGCCAGCGGAGATACCGACGAACCGACGCAGATGGAGGCTGACGAATGAGTTCAGACGATCGCAACTCCTCGGTACCGGGTGAGACCGAGATCTTCGGGGCGGCCCCCTCGACGGAGGAGGGACGACCGGAGCCGCTCGTCCGGGTCCGAAACCTTACCAAGTATTTCTGGGAGCAAGACTCCCTGCTGGACCGACTGTTCGGCGACGAGCCGGTGCCGGTTCGTGCCGTCGACGGCATCGACTTCGACGTCTACCGCGGGGAGACGCTCGGACTGGTCGGCGAGTCCGGCTGTGGGAAATCGACTACCGGCGAGACGTTGCTCCGGCTCCAGGAACCGACGGACGGTCGTGTCGAATTCGAGGGGAAGAACGTCTTCGACCTCGGCGGTGAGGAACTCGCCAGCTTCAGACGCGGCGCACAGATCGTCTTTCAGGATCCGTTCTCCAGTCTCGACCCGCGAATGACGATCGGTGACACCGTCCGGGAGCCCCTCGATATCCACGAAGTGGGGACCGACGACGAGCGCCGCGAGCGGGTCCGTGACCTGCTGGAGCGCGTGGGCCTGTCGGCGGACCAGCTGGATCGCTACCCCCACGAGTTCTCCGGTGGCCAGCGCCAGCGTATCGGCATCGCCCGTGCGCTCGCGCTTGACCCCGACTTCCTCGTGCTGGACGAACCGACGAGCGCGCTCGACGTCTCGGTGCAGGCGCAGGTGCTGAACCTGCTCGACGATCTACAGGACGAATTCGGGCTCACCTATCTGCTGGTCTCACATGACCTTTCGGTGATACGGCACGTCTCCGACCGAGTCGCAGTGATGTATCTCGGCGAACTCGTCGAGGTCGGTCCCGCGGAACGGATTTTCGAGGAGCCGAAACACCCGTACACGCAAGCGCTACTGGAGAGCGTCCCCCGGGCGAGCACCGACGAGCAGGAGCGGGACATCCGCACGCTCAAGGGGGACGTCCCATCGCCACGAAACCCGCCGAGCGGCTGTCGGTTCCGGACGCGCTGCCCGAAGGTGATCCCGCCTGACGATGTCGACATCGAGCAAGCGGAGTTCCGGGCGATTATGAACGTGCGCGAGCGTATCGAGGACAGATCAGTCGAGGTCGAGGAGCTCTGGGAGCAAGTCAGCGATGGCGGCGCAGGAGATAGCGATGGACCCCGTGACCAGTATCAGGCGGAGTTCCTGGATCGCCTCGCCGATCGCCTGCTCGACACGCCCCTCTCGGAACCGCACCGATCGCGGGTCGAGGAGGCCTTCTCTTCCCTCGCCGACGAAGAGTGGGAGGCTGCCGAAACCCTGTTACGCGAGCACTACGAGAGCATCTGCGAGACGACGACACCGCAGTTACAGGCCCAGCGCCACCCCGTCGCCTGTCATCTCTACGAGGGGGCGACGCCGGACGAGTGATACTATATTGTCGTCAATGTGTTTTAGGAATATATGGATATAAGGTCAGAACGCTTATATTCGAGTGAGTATCTTTCACATACATGAGCACGACGGATGCCAGAGTTGGATCGGAGATTCCTGACGAAACGGGCGATCAATCGGTCGAGTTCCTGCACGACGACCGGGTCGATCCGGACGAAGTGACGCTGTTTACTCCCGGAGGAGACAGCATCGCGACCGAGTGGATCACGGCCGATGTACGTACCGCGGTTGCACTCGACGACGCACGGTGACTGGTCTCTCCGGTCGAAACGTATTTTCAATACTGAGCCGAACAATGGCATATGGTCGCCGATCCCGAGGAGGGGCTCGTCACCGATCTCATGCTCGGCATGATGCTCGTTTTCGGGTTCGATGTCGTACTCCTGCTCGGCGTGTTCTGGATTGCCGGACTCGTTTCGGGTACCGCATTCTTCACCGTTACGACGATAATCGTTGCCTGTTACGGCGTCTGGATCGGATATCGCTGGTGGGGACTCAGGTCTGCCGAGTCTACCGAACCGGAGCCGCTCGACGAACTCAAACGCAGGTACGCCGCCGGCGAGCTCACGGAGGACGAATTCGAGGCGAAACTGGAGACAGTGATTGAGGAACCGAACACAGGCGACAGTACTGGTCGAGGCGAGAAAACGGCAAACCGACAGCAACAGGAACCCGCGGTGGAATCCGAACAGTAGCTCCGTGCTACTACTCGGCGGCGAACCCTTCGAGGACCCCCTGACCATCGGTCGCACCGACGTCCGGGAGCGTAGCGCGCTCGGGATGAGGCATCAGCACGGCGACGTGGTCGCCCTCGCCGAGAATCCCCGCCACGTTGTCCTTCGATCCGTTCGGGTTCGCTTCCGTCGTCACGGTCCCCTCGGCATCACAGTACCGGAAGAGGACACGATCGCTTTCGCGCAGTTCCGCGAGTTTCTCGTCGGTGATCTCGAAGCGCCCCTCGCCGTGAGCGATGGGAATCTCGATCACGTCGCCTTCCTCGTACGTCGCAGTCCACGGCGTGTCGGCATTCTCGACACGCAAATGAACGTGCTCGCACTGGAACCGGGCGCTCTCGTTGGTCGTGAACGCGCCGGCGGTGAGGCTCGATTCGGAACCGATCTGTGCGCCGTTACAGACGCCGAGTACGGGCGTCCCCGACTCGGCTGCCGCACGGACGTCGTCCATGATCGGCGAGCGGGCGGCCATTGCACCGGCCCGCAGGTAGTCCCCGTAGGAGAAGCCGCCAGGGAGCATGACACCCTCGGTGTCTTCGGGCAGGCCGTCTTCGTGCCAGACGATTTCGGCGTCGATGCCGAGATGGTCCAGTGCGCGGATGGCATCGCGGTCACAGTTCGAGCCGCCAAAGCGGATTACTGAAATTGTCATCGTTCGTCGACGTCGACCTCGTAATCGTGGATGGTCGGGTTGGCGAGCAGTCGTTCAGCCATCTCCTCGGCCCGCTGGGCGGCGTCCTCTGCCGATTCGGCGTCGAGATCGATCTCGAACCGATCCGCCGAGCGGAGTTCGGCCAGCTCGAAGCCGAGGCGTTCGAGCGCCTGCTTGGTCGTTTCCGCTTCGGGGTCGAGCACGCCCTGCTTGAGCCGCACCGTGACCGTGGCGGTGTAGGCAGTCATCGGGTAAACGTGGCCGTCCGTGCGCAAAAACACTTGTGAATTGCCTTGCGTATCCACGAACGTGGATAGGTTCCCGGGGACGCCTTTCAGACGAAGATCCCGTGAACACGGCTCTGTCGCTAGAGACCGCCGAAAACAAGCCTTTTTACTGCCGCCGCTCAGGATCGATATGATGGACGTAGCTGATCCTGCCCGGAGGTGGTGGCGATGACGAACGACTTGACCGAGATCACGGTGATTGGAGACGACGCCACCGGACTCATCGCGCAGTTTACGACGCTGATGTTCGAGCGCGGGATCAACATCGAGGATCTCGATCAGGCAGTCCGGGACGGCCTGTTCCGGATGACGATGACCGTCGACACCGAGGAGATGGTCTGTACGGAGCAAAAGCTCCGACAGGACCTGCAAGAACTCGCTGACGAACTAGACGTCGACGTGCAGGCCCGGTTCCCCGCCGATCGGGAGACCCAGCAGATCGCCGTCCTCGTCACCAAGGAATCCCACTGTCTCGAAGCCCTCTTCGAGGCGTGGGCAAACGACACGCTCGGCGCGGATATCTCGGTCGTCATCGGTAACCACGACGATCTCCAGCCACTGGCCGAGCAGTACGGTGTCCCCTTCTTCGACATCGGCGACGAGAAGGGCACGCCGGACGAGGAAGAGCTTCTGGATCTGCTCGCCGAGTACGACGCCGACCTGATCGTGCTGGCGCGGTACATGCGGATCCTCAGCCCGAACGTCGTCTTCCGCTACGAGGACCGCATTATCAACATCCACCCGAGCCTGCTCCCCGCGTTCCCCGGGGCTCGCGCGTACGAACAGGCCATTCAGGAGGGCGTCCGGATCGCTGGCGTGACCGGCCACTACGTGACGACCGACCTCGATCAGGGACCGATTATCACCCAGCGCGCCTTCGACGTGCCCGACGATTCGACCCGTAAGGAGCTCAGAGAGCGCGGCCAGCCGCTGGAAGCCGATGCTCTGATTGAGGCGGTCCGCTTGCACCTGAACAACGACGTGTCGGTCCACCGCGGCCGGACAAGTCTCCGCGAGAAAGCCGAGGACTACCAGCTTGGCCTCACTGAGAAAGCCCAGAAGGCCAACCCCGACCGTCCCGTCGACGGTCTCGGCGAGGCCGTCGCCGGCAAATCGGGTGTGGACGCCGAAAGCGAGTCCGCAGACGACTGAGTCCTCTCTACCTACCGGTTCTGTTCGACCTGTTTTGCGATCGACGCCAGACTGTCATCCGGCGATTCGGTCGCCTCGTAGACCACGCGCTCGCCGGGTGCTCGGAGCCCGTATTTGAATCCTGGTTCGATCTCGTCGACCAGTACCGAGCCGCCCAGCTCCAGCGCTGCCGCCTCGATCCATTCGACGAGTCGGTTCGGGGCGGAGCCGGGGTCCCGCGCGAAGGACGGGTCGTCGTAGACGCCCGGGATCCGGAGTCCGCTTGCGGAGTCGGTGACCCTGGCGTGTCGCTCGTCGCCGTCGATGACGACGCGAACGACCTCGTCGCTCGGGTACTCGACCGACGAGTCGGCGGGCAGTTCGACGGCCGGACGGGAGGTCCCGCCGCGACGAACCAGCGTTGCACGGTCGGTCGAGATCGAGTCGTGATCGGAGGGAAGCCGGTCTGCCATTGCCCGGTACTCCGGCGGCATCATATATAAACTCCGCGTGGATAGCGCAGTCGCTCTGCGGGGATGGGTATCGGGAAAGAAGTGGTGCGTTACTCCTCGTCCGCAAACAGCTCGTCGACGTCTCCGTCGCCGTGTGCGCTGATCTTGGCGTTGATCTGGGCGACTGCGTCGCTGACCTCGGCACCGCGGACAGTGACGCGCTTTCGCTCGCCGTCACGGGAGGGCTCGTAGCCAACGCCACCGGTCAGGAGCACTTCGCGGAGGTTCGGTCCGGAGACGTCCCCGCGCATCGGTCGCCCGGCATCGTCGGAGCCGCCGGTGAGTTCGAGCTCGAAGCCATCGAGGCCGACTGCTCCGCCGTCAACGGTTTCGCCGAGGGATTTGCCGAGGAATCGGTTGGCGTCCTGTTCGTCTACGTCGCGCTGATACGTCGCACCCGTCTCGGGGTCGGCGACGACGACCTGAAAGTTTGCCATACCGGAAACCAATCGGTGGTGACTCAAAAGCGTATTGAAACGGCGTTCGGAACACGACCGACCGACGAAACGATGGACCCAACCCTGCCCAGCGAGTAGCTGGATGCAATGGATGTCCGTTTTCTCGGCGGCGCGGGCGAGGTCGGCCGCAGCGCTATTCTCATCGACGACTCGCTGTTGCTCGATTTCGGGATGCTGACCGAGACGCCGCCCCAGTTCCCGATCGAGACGCCCACGCCCGACGCCGTCGTGGTCTCACACGGCCACCTCGATCATGTCGGGACGCTTCCGGCGCTGCTCTCGGGAGACAAACGCCCCCCGATCCACTGGACGCCGCCAACTGCGGAACTCGCAGGGACGCTCGCGCGGGATACATTGAAGCTGCATGGCGGAACCCTACAGTGTCCGTTCACCGAGACCGACATCCAGCGCATGACGCAGGTCTCGGAGACCCACGGCTACCGCGAGCCCTTCGAGGCGGCGGGCTACGAGGTCACGTTCTACAACGCCGGACATATCCCCGGCTCCGCGCACGTCCTCGTCGACGACGGCGACACCCGCTTGCTCTACACCGGTGATTTCCACACGGACGACCAGCGGCTCGTGGCCGGGACGACCGCACGACCCGACGCCGACGTCGTGATCTGTGAGAGCACGTACTCCGACGTCGCGCACGATCCACGCCAGGAAGTCGAAGAGCGGTTCGTCGAGAGCGTCGAGACGACCCTGTGGGAGGGCGGCACCGTGGTCGTTCCCGCCTTTGCCATCGGCCGGACACAGGAGATGCTCCTGATCTGTGCGGCCCACGACATTCCCTGTTACGTCGATGGGATGGGCAAAGCGGTCACGAAAATGCTCCTTCGGCATCCCGCGTTCGTCCGGGACGCCGACGCACTCCGTCGGGCGAAATCCCACGCCCGCTTCGTCACCGGACGGGATGGTCAGCGAAAACGGATCACAGACCAGAAGGCAGCGATAATCACGACCAGTGGGATGCTCTCCGGCGGTCCCGCGATGACGTACATCCCCGAGATTCGGTCGAACCCGACGAACAAGATCACGATGACGGGCTATCAGGTGGAGGGCACGCCCGGCCGCGAGCTGGTCGAGACCGGGAGCGCGGAGATCGACGGCCGGATCATGCCGGTCAGCGCACAGGTCGAGCAGTATGATTTCTCGGCGCACGCGGATCGGGGCGGGCTCCGGGAGTTTCTGCAGTCGTACCGTGACGTCCCAGTACTGATCAACCACGGCGACCGCTGTGAGACCTTCGCCGCGGAGCTTCAGGACGAGGGGATTCAGGCGAGCGCGCCGACGCTCGGCGGGACGATCGAACTCTGAGCGCCGGGCTTTTCCCCCGACCGACCCCAGCGAGCGTATGGAAGCCGACGAAATCCATCCCGACGTCCAGCGGATCCTCGCCCGCCGCGAGCGCGTCGAGCCCATCCTCATGCCGGTCCGATCGGCGCGCTGGATGCGCCTCGTCATGCGGGGGCTCAACTGGGTTCAAAACCGAAACCCGCCCGCTGTCGGGGCCACGACCGACCTGACGATCGACGGTCCGGGTGGCGATCTGCCGCTCCGGATCTACGAGCCCGAAACCGAGGGGCCGCACCCGACGCTGGTGTTCTTCCACGGTGGGGGTCACGTCCTCGGCAGTCTGGAGAGCCACGACCTGCTCTGTCGGCATCTGACCCGGGAGAGCGGCTGTGTCGTCGTCGCAGTTGACTACCGCCTCGCTCCCGAACATCCGTTCCCGGCGAACGTTGAAGACGCGTACCGTGCGATCGAGTGGGCCACGGCACACGAAGAGCAGCTGCACTCGACCGGCGAGCTTGCCGTGATCGGGGACAGCGCGGGCGGCGCGCTCGCAGCCGTCACGTCACTGATGGCGGCCGAACGCGATGGCCCGGAGATCGATTATCAGGTGTTGATCTATCCCGGTATCAACGTGCGCGAGGAGCAGGACTCGGTGCAGGAACACGCCGGAATCGTCCTCGATGAGGCCGATCTGGAGTGGTTCCACGACTGTTACTTCGGCAGCGATGTCCACTTCCGGAACCCCTACGCGAACCCGACCATGGCCTGTGACGTCTCGGGGGTTCCACCGGCGACTGTGATCACCGCCGGGTTCGACCCCCTGCGCGATGGCGCGACGGTCTACGTCGAGCAACTGATCGACGACGGCGTCTCGGTCCGGTATCGCAACTACGATTCGATGGTTCACGGCTTCATTACGATGCTTTCGGGGGCAGAAGCAGTCGACGTGGCACACGACGCGATCAGCGAAATTGCGGACGATCTGGATGATGTGTTCGACGGCACCAGCTGACCCCGATGCCTACTGCGATGTTACATTGTAACATTGTAAACAATGTAACGCCAGGAGGGCTTCACCGCCGAATCGATCCGCTGCTCAATCCTCTCTTTCCTGTTCGGTGAACGCAAACATCGATTCGTCGGCCGCTGTGGATTCTTCGTCCTCGGTATCGGTCTGTTCGGCTTTGTCCCGTTCTTCCTCCGCTCTGTCACCGTCTACTGGCCCGACATCACTCTCACCGTCAGGGCTATCATCGGCTTGCTCCTGGCTCACCGAATTGCCCTCCGGACTACCGAAGTCAGGAGATTCCATCGTATCGTCGCTCGTCGTGTCGTCGGCTGCCGGGAGCGCCGCACCGTCGGGGGTCATGGATCCATCTCCCGTAGAGTCCGTCTCGAAACGATCGAGTGCTTCGGAGAGTTTGCTGGCCTGAGCGGTCAGATCCGAGGCCGATCGCGACACTTCGGTGAGCGCTGTCGTCTGTTGTTCGGCCGCAGCAGCGACGTTTTCGGCCTCCGCGGTCGTCTCCTCGGAGATCGTTGCGGCCTCCTCGACCATCGTGACGACCTCTTCGGTCGAGGCTGCCTGCTCTTCGGTGGCCGCAGAGATCTCCTGTACGCCAGTGTTGGTCTCCTGTGCGTACTCGGCGATCTCGTCGAGGGCGTTTGCGGCCTCGCGCACGGAGTCGGTGTGGCTGGTGATCTCCTCGCTGGTCGTCCGGACTTCCTCGACCGTATCGTCGGTCTGGCCCTTGATGCGTTCGAGTCGGTCCTCGATATTCTCGGCGGCCTCTTTGGTTTCCGCCGAGAGTTCTTTGACTTCCTCGGCGACGACGGCGAAGCCTTCGCCGGACTCGCCCGAGCGGGACGCCTCGATGTTGGCGTTCAGCGCGAGCATATTCGTCTGCTCGGCGACTTCGGTGATGAACTCCAGCAGTTCGTCGATCTGTGCGACCTCCTGCTGGAGCGCCTCGATCTCCTCGACTGCGTCCTCGCTTTCGGCCTCGATCGTCGCCATCCCCTCGATTGCTCGCTGGGCGGCCTCGCGCCCCTCACGACCCGTCTGTGCGGTGCGCTCGGCGATGTCCGCGACATCGTTCGACGACGACGCGATCTCCTCGGTGGTTGCGGACAGGCCGCTCATCTCCCCGCTGACCGTCTGCAGGGATTCGTTCTGTCGCTCCGCGCCTGCGGAGATCTCCTGGATCGATTCGGTGACCTGCTGGCTCGCGCTATGGACCTCCTCGCTGGAGGCCGTCACCTCCTCGCTTGCCGTCGCGACGTCCGTGGCGAACTGCTTGAGTTCCGCGACGGTTACCTCGATCTCACTGAGCATCGCGTTGAAGTCCTCGCCGATCCCCTGCATCTGCTCGTTGTCGGTGTCGACGGCGGCCCGCACCGAAAGGTCACCGTCGGCCGCCTGCGCCATCACGCTACAGTACTCCTCGGCGGACGCCTGCAAATCCTGATTGATCTGCTCGATCCGTTCGCGTTCTGTCTCGGCGTCCTCGCGCGCCTCCTGGGCGTCGCGTATCTGCTCCCTGAGAGCGTCGCGCATGCTCGCGAAGCCGCCGTACAGCCGACCGATGTTGTCGATCCGTTTCGTTTCGAGATCGACGTTGAGATCGCCCGCTTCCATCCGTTCGGTTTTGCCGGTCAGCCGATCGATCGCGGTGGCAGTGTTCCGACCGAGTGCGAGCCCGATCACGCCGATTAGGAGCACGCCTCCTGCAGTGGCGAAGGCACCGTACGTCGTCAACGTATCGGCGAAGCCAAACGCCTGACTGGATGGGGCGTGGACCATGACGACCCACTCGCCGTCGGAATCGGGATCGCCGCGCTCGTTGATCGGTGCGTACCCGACCAGATGTTCCTCACCAGCACCCGCGCCCATCGATGGCACGTATTCGGCATCGACGAGCATCGATTCACGGGTAGTCCGGGCCGGCAGCTCTCGCGCCTCGGCGAGTGCCGGGCTATCGGACGGATACGTCTCCCCGACCGCCGAGCCCAGGTCAGTGTCGTACATCGTGATTCTGTCTTCCTCGTCGACAACCATCGTGTACGAATCGTCGAGTTCCTCGTTCTCGCTGCCGGACAGGATGACCCCGCCGATCGCTTCGAGGTCGTGGACGGCGACGATTCGTAGCTCTTCGGAGATATCCTGCGAGAAGGCGATTGCATAATAGCTGTCACCGGTCGTTCCACCGCTTGCCCCCTCGGCCTCGTATGGCTGTGATACGTCGACGTTGTTCCGGTCGAACTGTGGGTCCTGCAGCCAGCCGACCGCATCCTCCTCGAAAACCTCGCCCATATCGGCGTTCCGCGAGGAGACGACCACTTCGTTCCTGTCCGTATCCACGAGGTGGATCTTCTGGAGTGTGGATGGCCCCTCACGGTCGCTCGTGAACGATGACAGGTAGCTCTGGAGTTCGTCCGTTTCATCCTCACTTATCGTATCCGAACTGCCGTCGGTGGCCTCTTCGACTCGTTTGTCACCCGCAACCGTTCGTACCTCCACGGCGCTCGTCTTGAGCCAGTTATCGACCGCCTGTGCGTCGGCCGTCGTGGTCGCTTCGAGGTCAGCCTCGGCGCTCTGTTCGACTTGCTCCGACATAAGCGCGGTTGCCACACCGCCGATCACAGCGACGGACAGGGCAAGAAGTATAACGATGATACCGAACTTCGCTGCGTAGCTCCGTCTGATTCTATCAGGGATGATCATCCGCAATCCATCAAACATATGGATGGGACTATATGGCAAGTAAATAAATGTAATGAATGGTAAATATCTGTGAATTTCTATATAGACACTATCTATGTGATGCAATTATAAACTAACAAAAATTCTATAACAATATCAGTTATTAACTCTTTCGGTATTGTGGGTACAACGGATGTTGATAACGACCATCCGGACGGTCGGTATCGGCACCAGTGTCTCGACGCCCTCGCCGCCGCTACCCGTACTAATAGGTGGGTGAAGTCCGAACCGGCTGTCATGGTCGAAAATCGAAGCGACACGTTCGAGATCGGCGGCGAGGAGACAGTCCATCGGCTGGGCTATGGGGCGATGCGGATCACTGGCGAGGGGATTATCGGCGAACCGGAGGATATCGAGAACGCTCACGAGGTACTCCGGGCCGCTGTGGATCTCGGTATTGACTTCATCGATACCGCCGACTCCTACGGGCCGGGGACCAGCGAGCGCCTGATCCGTGAGGCCCTCCTCTCGGATCCCGAGTACCGGGACAGGGTGCTCATCGCCACGAAAGGCGGACTGCTACGACAACCGAGTACCGAGTGGCTCCCTCGCGGGGATCCGGAGTACCTCCGAAACGCACTCCTCTGCTCGATCGATCGGCTCGGTGTCGAGCAGATCGACCTGTACCAGCATCACCGTCCCGACCCCGACACGCCGTTCGAGGACTCGATCAACACGCTGGCGGAGTTACAGGACGACGGCTACATCAAACACGTCGGCGTCAGCAACGTGAGCGTCGAACAGCTAGATCAGGCCCGTGAAATCGTCGATGTCGCGACAGTCCAGAACGAGTACAACATAGTCAACCGCAACGACGAGGAGGTACTCGCAGCCTGTGAGAACTACGATATCGGATTCATTCCGTGGTATCCGCTTGCTGCTGGTGACCTCGGGGAGAAGGCGGATGTTATCGAGTCTGTGGCTGACGAGCACGACGCGTCTCGGTACCAGATCGCGCTCGCGTGGCTGCTCGAACACTCCGACGTGACGCTGCCGATTCCGGGGACGTCTTCGATCGAGCATCTCGAAGCCAACGTCGCCGCCTCTGCCATCGACCTGACCGACGAGCAGTACGACCGGCTGACGTCGTAGCTCAGGGACGCATCCGAAGCGCGTACAGGATCATGAGCAGACCGGCGAGCTGGCTGCTCATCTGGACGACGTACAGCGGCTGTGCAAGATGTCCAGGCAGTGTCAGTACCAGCGGAAACAGCACGAACGGGACGCCGAGCGCAAGCCCGAAACCGGTGGCGACGTACAGCATCGGTCGACTGTCGTTCCGCCGATACCCCCGGTACGCGACGTAGGCAATCAGAATGCCGATGATCCCGCTGAGCAGACTCGCGACCTGTCCGAATGCTAGCAGCCACTCCGGGAGTTGCGGTTCCTCGATCACCTGTAGCGGGAGCGGTTGCATCTCAGATCCCCTCCACGAGCCTGGTAAAGCGATCTGCCATCGTTTCACGTCGGTCGATCTCCAGTCGGAGCGACCCGTCTCCAACTTCGACGACGATCCGATCCAGATTCGTCGCATACAGCGTGTGGTGGTGCCCACCGGACGGATCCGGCTTCGTCGTCTCCTCGAGCAGGTCACACTCCCGGAGATCGTCGAGTCGACGATACACGGTCGGTTTCGACGCCTCACAGCGCTCGGAAAGATCTGATGCGGACATGGGTTGGCTGCTGATTTCGGTGAGGATCCGTCTCGCCGTCTCGTCTTCGAGCAAAGCGGCAACCGCTTCGAGATCGGAGTCCTCACTCACGACAGGAACACAGTCACCCACCGGTAATAAATCGGTTTCGGCGACTTCAGTCAGTGAAGTCCCGCTCAGGATGCTATACTCCCTGCCCCCGTAGTGGTGGCTATGTCAGTCCACGACCGCACAGATTCGCCTGAGATCGATCCGGATCGACTCCGAGTGCTGGACCGTTCATCGACAGTGGTGTCGATTGGCTTGTTGATAGCGATGATGGTTGCAAGCGCTCTCGCGTACGCCACCCTTCCCGGCACAGTCACGATTCACTGGCAGATCGGTATCGATGGAGCACTTTCCACCCGGACGGTGGGGCGTACGATCGGCGTCACGATCATGCCCGTGATCGCCGCGACGGCCTGGGTAACCCTCGAAGCACTGGGCAAGCGGCTACGCTCCCGGGACGAATTTGCCGGGGTGCTCTGTTCCGTCCTTGCCGCTGCGGCGGTCTCCGTCGTTACCCTTGCTCACCTGCTCGTGCTGGGCCTCAATCTGCTCTGATCAGCGCGGGATCGCAAATCACTACCCGCAAGCGGGTAAACCTCGAATATGGTACGTGCCAACGAGAGCGACACGTTCGAGATCGGCGGCGACCTGACAGTCCACCGGCTCGGCTTCGGTGCGATGCGTCTCACGGGCGAACACGTCACTGGCGAGCCAGACGACGTCGAGAACGCCCGCGAGGTTCTCCGTCGGGCGGTCGATCTCGGCGTCGATTTTATCGACACCGCGGATTCGTACGGCCCCTCGGTGAGCGAACGACTGATCGGCGAGACGCTCATGACCGATCCCGAGTACCGCGACGAGGTCGTCGTCGCCACCAAGGGCGGCCTGATCAGACAGGTCGACGAAGGATTCGAGTGGGCACGTCACGGCCATCCCGGCTATCTCCAGCACGCAGCCTACACCAGCCGCGACCGACTTCGCGTCGATCAAATCGATCTCTACCAGCTCCATCGCGTGGACCCCGAGTATCCGATGGCCGACCAGCTTCACGCGCTCGCCGAACTCAAAGACGAGGGTGTAATCGGTCACATCGGGCTGAGCAACGTGAGCGTCGACCAGCTAGAGGAGGCTCGCGAGATCGTCGACGTTGCGACGGTCCAGAACCAGTACAACGTCGCGAATCGCGAACATGAAGACGTCCTGCAGGCCTGTGAGAACTACGAGATCGGCTTCATGCCGTACTCGCCGATTGCGTCGGGTGAGCTAGGCGAGTACGCAGATCTGCTTGACGACATCGCCACAAAACACGATGCGTCCCGATATCAGATCGCGCTCGCGTGGCTCCTTGAACGCTCGGAGAACCTCTTGCCGATTCCTGGCACGTCCTCACTGGAGCATCTCGAAGCCAATATCGTGGCCTCGACGATCGATCTCAGCGACGAGGAGTTGGCACGGCTCGATACCATATAACTACTGGTCGGCTGCTTCTACTTTGTCGGCGTGTGTCTCTAGATCGCTCGCCAGCGTTCTAGCCTGCTCCGGCGTCAGATGAACCTCTTCCATATGGGCAGGGAGATGCTCCTCGCTCATGTTGTCGAACTCCAGCTGAAGTTTCACCTCGTCGGGGTTCTTTCGTGGCGATGTCGCGTTCAGGACGGCAAAGGACTCCTCCTCGAACTCGTGGCCCGTTACCGTCGCATCGATCAGGTCAAACGTCGTGTAGGCGTTGACTGTCATCAACCGATCCGGCATGTCTGTGGGATGGCAGCGGAGCTACTTAGCTCCGCGGTCCTCGTATTGCTACGCCTCGATCATGCCTTTCATACTCGTGATATTGATCCGGACCGTCCGAAACTCGATTTCGTTAGTCGGTCGGTCGAAAACCCGTACGTACGGGATATCGAGCTGTTCTCCGTGCTCTTCGAGTGCCGCGTCGAGTGTATTGTCCGATGTCTCTTCGAGGCGACCTTCTATCACGACGCTTCTCCACCCCTCATCGGTGTCGTCGTAGACGACAAGCGATGCGTGCTCGGTTGCCCTGGCATACCGTCGCTTCTGGCTCCCTGACGCGTACCCCAGCCGGAGTTGACATCCTCCCCGCGCTGAAGCGCGAGGATTCCCACGTTGGGATATTAGGGT